>DASZEO010000463.1:0-3187 GCA_035940755.1 Allosphingosinicella sp.
CTTGTGAAGCCGTTCCAGCCGCTTGGTGATCGATTCGTAGGCGTCCGGCTCGAGCTCGCGGAAGGCGAGGCTCTGCATTTCGGTCATGAACTCGTACATGCCGATCCGCTCGGCGAGCGGGGCGTAGATGTCCATCGTCTCGCGGGCGATCCGACGGCGCTTCTCGGGGTCCTTCAGATGGTGGAGCGTGCGCATGTTGTGCAGCCGGTCGGCGAGCTTGACGAGCAGCACGCGGATGTCGCCCGACATCGCCAGGAGGAACTTGCGCAGGTTCTCCGCCGCGCGCTGGCTTTCGCTCTGCGCCTCGATCTTCGACAGCTTGGTGACGCCGTCGACCAGGCGGGCGACGTTGGGGCCGAACCGGTCCTCGATCTCTTCCGGCGTCGCCAGCGTGTCCTCGATCGTGTCGTGGAGGATGGCGGTGACGATCGTCTCGTCGTCGAGCCTGAGGTCGGTGAGGATTCCTGCCACCTCGATCGGATGGCTGTAATAAGGGTCTCCCGAAGCGCGCGTCTGCGAGCCGTGCGCCTTCATCGAGAAGACGTAGGCGCGGTTGATCAGCGCCTCGTCGGCGTCGGGGTCGTAGCCCTTGACCTTCTCCACGAGTTCATATTGCCGCAGCACCCGCCCAAGATGGGGTGCGGCGGCGCGCCTATGCAACCGGAAATGCGGATTGGCGGCGCAGGATTGGTCTTTATTTGCAACCGGCGCCCCGGCGGCCCATAATCGCCGGCGGGCGGAACGGGTAGGAAGACAGGCCGTGCTGGACCTCGACCGACACCGGGAGCTGCTGCGGCAATGCTCGATCGCCGCGGCGCTCGAGTCGGTCGGCGAGCGCTGGTCGTTCCTGATCCTTCGCGGCGCCTTCAACGGCCTTCATCATTTCGAGGAATTCCAGACGACGCTGGGAATCGCGAGGAACATCCTGTCGAACCGGCTCGCCCGGCTGGTCGAGAACGGCATCCTGGAGCGGGCGGCCGATCCTTCCGACCGGCGCAAGATCTCCTACCGGCTGACCGAAAAAGGCCGCGACCTGCTGCCCGTTTTGCTGTCGCTTCGGCAATGGGGCGAGAAATGGGTGTCGGGCCAGCCGAGCAACCCGGTGCTGGTCGACCGGCGCACCCACCAGCCGATCGCGCCGATGTGCGTTCGCTCGGCCGACGGGACGCCGCTGTCGCTTGGGGACCTCGAGTGGGTGGACGGCTCCCGGGTCGCGAAGTGACCGCAAGCCGCCCGGTCGGGCCTCAGGCCTCGTAGTCGCTGCCGGAATTGTTGTTGCGCTGCGGCGCGGCGGCGGTGAGGCGGAGCGCCTCGGCCGACGCGCTGAGCGAACCGACCTCGTCGGCGACGTCGTCCTCGTCGACCTGGACCCGCTGAAGGCTGGCGACGAGCGATTCCTCGAGCTCGCGCGGCTTCACCGTCTGCTCGGCGATCTCGCGAAGCGCCACCACCGGATTCTTGTCCCGGTCGCGCTCGATCGTGAGCTCGGCGCCGCCCGACACCTGCCGAGCGCGCTGAGCGGCCAGCAGGACCAGCTCGAAGCGGTTCGGGATTTTGTCGACGCAATCTTCAACGGTTACGCGCGCCATGGAGCGACTCCCAGGGATCAGGCATGTGCGGAAAGTGGGGTCGCCTAGCCGCTTAAGCAACCTTCGTCAACGCGCGGCAGGGAAAGGCGTGGCTTCACGAAGCCCCAAGAACGCAAGGATCTTCCTCGTCCGCGAATGCTCCTAGCGAAAAGCCCGCGCCCGGGCCGACGCCGACCGAACCCCTTCCAAAATGGAGGAAGGTAGTCCGAACAGGAGCGTAAGAGCGAGCCAAGCAGACGCGCTGTCGTTGATTCCAATGACATTTGGGCGGTGAGGCGCCGGAGTACGGCGGCGCAGGAGGCGGACGCCGTCGGCGACCGACCGGTCCTTTTGCTGCGGTGCAACAAAACCGGCCGCGGGCCGTTCGAGCGGCATTGCCTCCCCTTTCGGGCGGCAGCCGGGGGAGTTCCCAGATGCCCGTCCTTCGACCCCGATTCCGCCTTCGCCCCAGCCGCAAGGACGCCAGCGCCTTCGCCTCGCCCGCCACAATGGTCGACCGGCTGAGCGACCTGCCGCCGCCGCGCGACAATCCCGGCAAGCTCAAGGGGCGCTATTACGTGCCCGATGATCTGAAGAGGCCGGCGCCGCTGGTGGTGGTGCTCCACGGCTGCACCCAGAATGCCGCCGTTTACGACCAGGGCTCGGGCTGGTCCAAGCTGGCCGACCGCCAGGGCTTCATCCTGCTCTTCCCCGAGCAGGCCCGCGAGAACAATCCGATGCTCTGCTTCAACTGGTTCGAGGCGGGCGACACCAAGCGCGGCCGCGGCGAGGCGGCCTCGATCGCGGCCATGGTGGAGGCGATGAAGAAGGCGCACGCCATCGACCCGCAGCGGATCTTCGTCACCGGCCTCAGCGCCGGCGGGGCGATGGCGGCGGCGATGCTCGCCACCTATCCGGACCGGTTCGCGGCCGGAGCGATCATCGCGGGGGTCGCCTATGGCTGCGCGTCCGGAGTGGCCGAGGCGTTCGACTGCATGGGCGGAAGGGGCCGCGGCGGCGGCGGCGCCGCGCTGGCGGCGAAGGTCCGCCGGGCAAGCCCGCACCGTGGGCCGTGGCCGCGGGTCCAGGTCTGGCAAGGCAGCGCCGACCGGACGGTCGTGCCGAGCAATGCCGAGGCGATCGTGCGGCAATGGGCGGAGCTGCACGGGCTCGAGCCGAGGCCGGACCGGACCGACGCGCTGGCCGGCTATCCGCGCCGAACCTGGACCGGCGCCGACGGGACGCCGCTGATCGAGCATGTCTCGGTCACCGGAATGGCGCACGGCATTCCGCTCGACCCCGGCACCGGCGAGCACGAGCTCGGCGAGGCCGGAGCGCATATGCTCGACGTCGGCCTTAGCTCGACCGGGCACATCGCCGCCTTCTTCGGCATCGCGCCGCTGCCGGCGGCGAAAGCGCTCGAGCGCCGTGCCGCCGCAGCCGAGCCGGCCGCGCGCGAGCGGCCGACGGCTCAGCCGCAGGCCGCGGGCGGAGTCCAGGCGACGATCGAGCAGGCGCTGAAGGCGGCTGGCCTGATGCGCTGAGGCCCCGGCAGGCGCCGGGGCGGGCGGAAGGCCCGGCGGGGCGAGCGGTTTGCTCCGAGACGGCGGAAAGTCAGG
>DASZEO010000464.1:0-5897 GCA_035940755.1 Allosphingosinicella sp.
GCGCTTCCCATCAGGAGGTGCGTCGCCGCTCGCTCCAGCGGTGCCAGCAGCCGAGACGCCCAGCCGCCCGACGCTCCGGAAGCGGCGGCGACGATCTGCCGTTCGAGGTCGCCCAGATGCGCCGGCGCGTCGATGATCGCCACCGGGGCCTGCGCCGGCAGGTGCCGGGCCCCCGACTGAAGCGCGCGCCGAAGCAGGGTCGACTGCATGTCCCAGTCCCTCAGCATCGCGGTCGTTTCGGCGAGCAAGGCGCCGTCGATCGCCGCAACTGCGCCCCAGCGAGTCGCGCCGTCGATGCGCTCGTACAGCTCGCCGAAGCCGCTGTCGGGGACGGTGAGCACGGACGGCGGTCCGGCCGCCGCAACGCGCTCGAGCTCGCTTCTGTCGGCAACCGCGCCGTCGGCGATCAGCAGGATCGTGTCGTGATGGTCGATCACCGAGGCGGCTTCTTCGGCGGTGCGCGCCACGTGGATCGGGAGCCGCTGGCGGCGCAGCCGCTCGATCGCCGCCGAAAGCTCGGCCGGGAGGCGCTCGACCAGGACGACGACCGGCGCCGCGCCGGCGGCGGCGGCGAGCCGCACCTGGCGCTCCAGCACCGTGCGTCCGGCGAGCGGCAGGGTCGCGCGCAGCACGCCCGCCTCGGCCGATTCATGATAGGCGCCAATCAACGCCGTCAGCGCCACGTGCATCCCTCCGCGTCGGCGGAAGGTAGGCGCCTGAGCGGGCGCTTGCCAGACGCTTCAGGTCAGGGCTGGGCGAAATCGTCGATCGCGGCGGCGATCTTGCGAAGCACGACCGGATCGCCCGGAGCGCCGTCGAGCGCCTCATCGGCGAGGCCGGCGAGGCCGGCGACGCCGAAGCTGGCGGCGAGGCTCTTGAGGCGCGAGGCGGCGATCGTCCAGTTGGCGTCGCAACGGGCGCGCCCCATCAGGTCGAGCTGGCGCCCGGCGCCTTCGAGGAAAGCGGCGCGAAGCTCGGCCATCAATTCGCCGTCGGCGCCGACGGCGGCGGCGAGCGAGGCGTTCAGGACTCCGGGATCATATGCCATATGCGCCGGAACTACGCCGAACCGTGTTAACGCCCGGTTTCATCTTCGCCCCGAAGTGATACACTCCCGTCATGACGATGGGGGTCGAGCGCGCCGAAGCGCAGCCGCGGGACGAGCACCAGCGGGCGGACGAGGGCCAAATCGGCTCCGTCGCCGCCGAGGCTTTCTCATTCGAACCGGACCAGGCCGAGGAGGCTCCGCCGACCTCATGGCCGAAGCGAATCCTCGCCGCCCTGCTGATCCTGCTCGCGCTCGGCTGGCTGGCGCTCAGCGGCTACGTGCTGTGGCAGAACTGGCCGGGGCCGCGGCTCGACGCCTGGGTGGGCGCGATCGCCACGGTCAGCGCGCCGATCATCCTTTTGATGCTGGTCTGGCTGGCCTTCGGCCGGACGTCGCGCCGCGAGACCGAGCGGTTCACGGCGGCGGTGATGGCGATGCGCCAGGAAAGCCGGGCGTTGGAAACCGTGCTGGCGATCGTCGCCGGCAGGCTTCAGGAGAACAGGGCGGCGCTCACCGAGGAAGCGGCGCGGCTGATGGCGCTGGGCGACGAGGCCTCGGATCGGCTGGGCCGGGTGACGCATTATCTTTCGCGCGAGACCGCCGAGCTCGACCGCAAGGCGCAGGCGCTCGACAATGCCGCCGCGGCGGCGCGCA
Organism: Allosphingosinicella sp.; assembly: GCA_035940755.1. Lineage (GTDB taxonomy): Bacteria > Pseudomonadota > Alphaproteobacteria > Sphingomonadales > Sphingomonadaceae > Allosphingosinicella. Next base: position 1,703 of record DASZEO010000464.1, read on the forward strand.
CCGATATCGGCGTCCTGATGAGCGATCTTCCGCGCGCCGAGACTCAGGCGCGGGCGGCGGCCGAGGCGATGAGGGCGGCGGGGCTAAGCGCCCATGAGCAGGCGGCGGCGCTGGAAAGCCAGCTGGCGGCGCTGACGGCGCGAAGCCGAGAGGCCGACGAGACGGTCGGCAGCGGCGCGCAGCGGCTCGGCGCCCACATCGCACGGATCGAGACGAGCACCGCCGCGGCGGCGGAGCGGATGGACCACAGCGCGGCGCAGATGAACGCTGCCGTCGACGGCGCGATGGGCCGCGCGGCCGATGCGGTCGAGCAGGCGCGCGCAGGGCTTGAGGCGCAGGGCCAGGCGATGCTGGCGATGATCGAACAGAGCCGCGCCGCCTTTCAGCATGCCGGGGCCGAAGCGAGCCAGGGCATTGCCGACCGGCTCGACCGGGTCGGCGAGCGGCTGGCGTGGCTGACGGCGCAGCTGTCGGCGCAGGACAATGCGAGCCAGGGCCTGGTGACGAGCATCGCCGCACGGCTTTCGCAGGTGGCGGAGCAACTGGCGGCCCTCGGCCAGAGCGGCGACGAGCAGAATGCCCGCCTGTCCGGATCGCTCGAAACGCTTCGCGCCGCGGCCGAAGCGTTGCAGCGCGAAGTAGCGCAAGGTCAGGCGGCGTCGGGCGAGCTGCTCTCCCGGGCCGGCGAGATGGGGACCGCGCTGGCCGGGCTCACCGCCCAGCTGCGCCAGGAGCTTCCCCCTGCCCTGGCCGACGTCGAGCTTCAGGCGGAGCGCACCGGCGAGGCGGCTCGGGCCGCGGTGCCGTCGGTCGAAGCGATTCGGGCCGCCGCGGCGCAGGCGGCCGATTCCCTTGCCACGAGCGAGCTCAGCGTCGCCCGCCAGCGCGAGGCGCTCGACGCGTTGCTCGCGCGGGTGAACGAGGGCACGGCCCAGGCCGAAGAGCAGCTGCGCGCGCTCGGCGGCGCGGTCGGCGAATCGGACGGCGCGGCCCGGCGGCTGACGCAGGAGACGGGGCCGCAGCTGATCGACGCGCTGGTTCGCGTGCGGGAGGCCGCGAACCAGGCGGCGAGCCACGCGCGCGAGGCGATTGCCAGCGTGATTCCCGAAAGCGTCGCCGCGCTTACCGACGCGACCCGCGAAGCGGTGGCGCTGGCGTCCGTCGAGCCGGTCCAGGACCAGCTGGCGGAGATTGCCGGCGCCGCGCAGCGGGCCATGGCCGTGGCGCGGCAGGCGAGCGAGAGGCTCACCCGGCAGCTGCTGGTGATGAGCGAGACGGCGCAGGCGATCGAGGACCGTATCGCCGAGGACAAGGCCGAGCGCGACGAGAAAGCGGCGGAGAATCTGACGCGGCGGGTGTCGCTGCTGATCGAGGCGCTCAATTCCACCGCGATCGACGTCAACAAGATCCTGTCCAACGAAGTCGCCGACACCGCCTGGGCGGCGTACCTGCGCGGCGACCGCGGTGTGTTCACGCGGCGCGCGGTGCGGCTGCTCGATTCGGGCGAGGCGCGCGAGATCCAGCGCCATTACGAGGAGGAGCCCGATTTCCGCGAGCAGGTGAACCGCTACGTCCACGATTTCGAATCGATGCTCCGCCGGGTGTTGGCCGACCGCGACGGAACGACGCTGGGCGTGACGCTGCTGTCGTCCGACATGGGCAAGCTCTACGTGGCGCTCTCGCAGGCGATTGCGAAGATGCGGCGGTAGACAGCGCCGGCTGTTAGTTGCGGGTGCTGGCCGCGTCCGACCACGCACCGGTATCGCAAGCGACGCTATCCACCCGGTTTTGGAGATGGCGGCCGTCGAGGCCGCCAGCCGAGCTTAGGCCCTCGATGCGCGCCGGCTCCACAATGATCCGGCAGACCGATCCGACCGGCGGGATGAATTGGTCTCGACCCATGTAGATCACGTACATGGTCAGGAGGCGCCCATCCGGAACGGCGACATCGAAGTCAGCCCACACAGCGGCGATTCCAGAAGCGCATTGCGGACGCGCGGACTGCCGAACCACCAACGCGTTTTCCAGCGTGGAGAACGTGGTCGAGCCCGACTGAGCCGCAAGCATGACCGCAAAGGCTGAGGCTAAAATATTCATCGGACGCGGCAATGATATGCCTGCTTGCCGCGAGCCACCAGCCATTCGTCCGCAGCCGAGCGAAGAAGGACCAGATCAGCTTAGCCAGTCGAGGTCTTCGACGGTGATCCAACCGAGGACGTAGTTGGCGTAATAGAGGGCGAACAGGACCGTCGCGACGACGGTGTTCCACAGCGCGATCCGGCCGAAGCGGAAATCGTGGGGAGCGCTTTCGGCGTGGCCGGGCTCGGGGCGGGCGCCGGCTTCCTCGCTGGTGCGCACGCCCCAGGGGAGGACCAGGAACAAGGTGAAGGTCCAGAACAGGACGTAGATGGCGAGCGCGGACGTGAAGCGCATAACGCGTCAGGTGCGGACGAAGAGCACCGACACGACCGGCTTCTTGCCCGTCCATTCGGTGGCGATCCGGCGCACGGCGAGGCGGACCTCCTCGCGCAGCTTGTCCTCAGGGCCGCGGCTGCGGCCGGCGGCGGCCGCGGCGGCGGCGCAGGCGTCGCGGAGGAAAGCTTCGCGGTCCTCCTCGACCGGGATGCCCTGAAGGTCGATCTCGACCTCACCGCGGACCCGGTCCTGGTCGTCGAGCGCGACGGCGACGGTGATCAGGCCCGCAAAAGCGAGGCGGCGGCGCTCGTTCATCGTCGTGCCGTCGGCGGGGAGGATGACGTCGCCGTCGAGGACGAAGCGCCCCACCCGCTCCTCGCCCAGCTTTTCCGGGCCGTCCGGCGCTAGGCGGACCAGATCGCCGTTCTTCTGGACGATGCCGTGCGGGATTCCGCGCGAGCGGGCGAAGCGGGCATGCTCCATCATGTGGCGCATCTCGCCGTGGACCGGGACGATGATCTGCGGGCGGATCCAGTCGTACATGGCGGCGAGCTCGGGCCGGCCCGGATGGCCGGAGACGTGGACCGGGGCCTGGCGGTCGGTGATCATGTCGATGCCCTTGGCAGCAAGCTCGTTCTGGATGCGGCCGATGGCGATCTCGTTGCCCGGAATCTGCTTGGACGAGAAGATGACGAGGTCGCCGCGGTCGAGCTTGAGCTTGTGCTGCTCGAAGGCGATTCGGGCGAGCGCCGCGCGCTGCTCGCCCTGGCCGCCGGTGGCGACGATCAGCACCTCGCGGCGGGGAAGGCGCGTCGCGGTGTCGAAATCGACCGGTTCGGGAAAGTCGGTGAGGTAGCCGACGCTCTTCGACACGCGCAGGATGCGCTCGAGGCTTCGGCCGGCAATGCAGATGCGCCGGCCGGTATCCTCGGCGACGTGGCCGAGCGTCTTCAGCCGGGCCGCGTTGGAGGCGAAGGTGGTGACGAGGACCCGGCCTTCGGCGCCGGCGACCACCTCGTCCAGGCCCTCGCGCACGCCGGCTTCGGAGCCGGAGGCCTGCTCCTGGAAGACGTTGGTGGAATCGCAGACCAGCGCCAGAACGCCGGAGTCGCCGATCGCGCGAAGCTCCGCCTCGGTGCTCGGATCGCCGAGCTGGGGCGTGTCGTCGAGCTTCCAGTCGCCGGTGTGGAAGACACGGCCGTAGGGCGTGTCGATTAGCAACGCGTTGCCTTCGGGGATCGAGTGGGCGAGCGGCACGTAGCGAAGGCCGAACGGGCCGAGGCGGAAATCGCCCTCCATCTGCACGGTGTTGAGCTTCACTTCGGCGGTGAGGCCTTCCTCTTCGAGCTTGCCCGCTATCAGCCCGGCGGTGAAAGGCGTGGCGTAGAGCGGGACGCCGAGGTCGGCGGCGAGATAGGGGATGGCGCCGATATGGTCCTCGTGGCCGTGAGTGAGGACGATCCCGAGCAGGTCGTCGCGGCGCTCCTCGATGAAGGTCAGGTCCGGGAGGACGAGCTCGACGCCCGGATAGAAGGGGTCGGCGAAGGTCATGCCGAGATCGACCATGATCCACTTGCCCTGGGCGCCGTAGAGATTGACGTTCATGCCGATCTCGCCGGAGCCGCCCAGCGCGAGGAAGAGGAGCTCGTTGCCGGGTTTCATAAGGCTGGGCGGATTCCCGTCATTGCGAGCGCAGCGAAGCAATCCAGACTTGGATTGCCGCGTTGCCTCGCTCCTCGCAATGACGCTCAGGCAGCGGATTGGCTCCGGGCATAGAGCA
>DASZEO010000465.1:0-9101 GCA_035940755.1 Allosphingosinicella sp.
GATGAAGCCGGCGGCGTCGCGCTGGTCGTAGCTGCCCGAGCCTTCCTCGAAAGTGACGAGGTCCCGGTCGTAGAGCGACAGCGGGCTCTCGCGGCCGACGACTCCGACATTGCCCTTGTAGAGCTTGAGCCGGACCGTCCCCGTGACATGCGCCTGGCTCTTGTCGATCGCCGCCTGGAGCATCTCGCGCTCGGGGGAGAACCACAGCCCGTTATAGATGAGCTCGGCGTAACGCGGCATCAGCTCGTCCTTCAGGTGCATCGCGCCGCGATCGAGGGTGATCGACTCGATCGCCCGGTGCGCGGCGAGCAGGGTCGTGCCGCCGGGCGTCTCGTAGACGCCGCGCGACTTCATGCCGATGAAGCGGTTTTCGACCAGGTCGAGCCGGCCGATGCCGTTCGCGCCGCCGAGCGCGTTGAGCCGCGCCAGCAGGTCGGCGGCTCCGAGCCGCTCGCCATCCACTGCGACGGGGTCACCGCGCTCGAAGTCGATTTCAACAAGCCTCGCCTCGTCGGGCGCCGCCTCCGGCGCGACGGTGCGCTGGTGGACATGTTCCGGCGCTTCCACCGCAGGGTCCTCGAGCATTTTGCCTTCCGAGGAGGAGTGGAGGAGGTTGGCGTCGACGGAGAAAGGGGCTTCACCGCTTTTGTCCCGGCTGATCGGGATCTGGTGCTTCTCGGCGAAGTCGATCAGCTGCTCGCGGCTCGTGAACGCCCATTCGCGCCACGGCGCGACCACGCGGATGTCGGGCTCCAGCGCATAATAAGCGAGCTCGAAGCGGAGCTGGTCGTTCCCTTTGCCGGTGGCGCCGTGGCAGACCGCGTCGGCGCCCACCGTGCGCGCGATCTCGATCTGGCGCTTCGCGATCAGCGGGCGGGCGATGGCGGTGCCGAGCAGATACTGCCCCTCGTAGAGCGCGTTGGCGCGGAACATCGGGAAGACGTAGTCGCGGACGAATTCCTCCCTGAGATCCTCGACGAAGATGTTCTCGGGGCGGATGCCGAGCAGCTCGGCCTTGGCCCTCGCCGGCTCCACCTCCTCGCCTTGGCCCAGATCGGCGGTGAAGGTGACGACCTCGGCGCCATATTCGTTCTGCAGCCACTTGAGGATGATCGAGGTGTCGAGGCCGCCCGAATAAGCGAGCACCACCTTCCTGGGCGCCTCGCTCATGCGTAGGTCACGTCCTGGCCCGTCATTCGCCTGAACCGGGCCAGCATGGCCGAGGCGGCAACGCCGTCGCGAAGCGCGATGAACAAGGTGTCGTCGCCTGAGACGGTGCCGGCAATCTCCGGCATCTGCGCCTGGTCGACCGCCGAGGCGACGAGGTGCGCCGAGCCGGGCGGGGTCTTGAGCACCAGCATCTGCCCGGCCGCCTCGACCGAGACCACCCATTCGCCGACGATCCGCTCGAGCCGGTCGCTGCTCCAGTCGGCGGCGCCGAGCTGGTCGGGAAGCGCGTAGGTCAGCACTCCGCCGCGCTTGACCTTGACGGCGCCCAGCTGGTCGAGGTCGCGCGACACCGTCGCCTGGGTAACGGCGAAGCCGAGCGAGCGCAGCCGCTCGGTCGCTTCCTCCTGGCTGCCGACGCCGCCGCCGCGAAGCAGCTCGGCGAGCGCGTGGAGTCGCTGCGTGCGCGCCGCCACCTCAGCTCATCCGGCCCTGAGTCCATTCCGCCACGACGTTCGCGAGGACCTCGAGCGGCATGTCGCCGCTCAGCAGCACGGCGTCGTGGAAACCCTTGAGGTCGAACCGCGCCCCCATCTGCGCTCGCGCCTGCTCGCGCAGCCGGACGATCTCGGTGTGGCCGATCTTGTAGCTGCAGGCCTGGCCCGGCCAGACGATGTAGCGCTCCACCTCGCTGGTGGCGGCGATCGGATCGAGCCCGACCGTGTCGACGAAATAGCGGATCGTCTGCTCCCGGCTCCAGCCCTTGGCGTGCATGCCGGTGTCCATGACGATCCGGGCGGCGCGGTAGAGGAAGCTCTGAAGCATGCCGATCCGCCCCTGCGGGAAGGCCGAATACATGCCGATCTCGTCAGCCAGCTGCTCGGCATAAAGGCCCCAGCCTTCGCCGAACGCTGGAATGCCGATATTGCGGTGGAGCAGCGGGATGTCCTGGTTGCCGAGCACGATGGCGCCCTGCCACAAATGCCCGGGCACGCTCTCGTGGTGGGTGAGCGTCGGAAGCGCCCATTTCGGCCAGATCCGGGTGTCGACCAGGTTGATGTAGAAGGTGCCGGGGCGCGAGCCGTCGAGGCTGCCGCCCTGGGCGTAGCCGCGCGGGGCGCCGACCTCGATCGCCGGCGGCACCCGCCTTATCTGCATGCCCGAGGTTGGGATGGTGTTGAAATATTCCGGCATGCGCGAGCGCACCGCGTCCATCTGCCGGTTGAGGTCGGCAAGAAGCTCGGCGCGCCCGGCGTCGGTGTTCGGGTAGAGGTAGCGCTCCTGCCGCCCCAGCTCCGTCAGCCGGGCGCCGACGCTGCCGCGAGTCAGGCCCTCGCGCTGGAGCAGCGGATCGGCCTCCGCGCTGATCTCGGCCACCTGCGTGAGGCCGATCTGGTGCGCCTCCTCGGGCGAGAGGCCGGTGCTGGTGTGGTAGCGAAGGCACAGATTGTAGAAGCGTTCGCCGTCCGGGAGCCGCGAGGCGGCCGGGCTCTGGCCGGCGCCCCGGCGCAGCTCCGTCAGCACCGCGATCTGGCGGTCGAGCGCGGCGGCGACGCGCCCGTCGACGATCGCCGCCGCCTGAGTGTCCCACTCGCCGGATATGTTCTTCTCGCGCGTCCGCCGCACCAGCGACTGGACCAGCCCCGACTCCTGCCCCTGGTCGGAACGGAGCGAACGGGTCTGCGTCAGCGCCTTATCGAGGATGTAAACGGGCGGCACGACTCCGCGGCCGGCATCGGCGCGGGCGCGGTCGACCTCCTGGTTCACGGCCCGGGCGAATTCCTCGAGCCGCGCCACATAGGCCTGCGCGTCGGCGCGGGTCTCGATCACATGCTGGCTGTCGAGGAAATCCGGCACGCTCTGATACGATCCGGTCAGCTGCGACAGGACGTAGGGGACAGGATAATTGTAGCCGCTGATGCCGCCATAATCGAAGCTCGCCGCTTCGGTCATCCGCTCGCCCAGCCACATCACGGTGTCGAGCCAGCCCCGCTCGCGCCCCTGCAGCTGCGCGCGGTCGATCTGGCGCAGCTGCCCCAGCTGGTCGAGCAGCGGCTGGTACGGCCCCATTTTGCCGGAGGGCGAAGAGTCGCTGAGCCGGCTCTTGAGGTAGCCGCGCTCGCCGGTATCCAGGCCGAGGCTCGAGGCGATCTCCGGCGCGGTTCGAAGCATGCCTTCGAAGATGCTGTCGTAGAGCGCGCGCGCCGCCGCCGTGGACGAGCGCGGCCCGAGCCCCGCGCAGCCGGAAAGCGCGAGTGCGCCCGCGGCGGCGGAGCTCATGAGGAACTGGCGGCGGTCGAGGAACATGGTCATGGCGCGACCCCTTCCGATTTTCGGATCGAATCGGGCCGTCGGATGAACCGCTCGCCGCCGTTGGGCAAGCCGCCGTCGCACCGGCGGCCTCGGCGGCACGGGTCGCGGGCGCGAAGGCCTAGTTGAAGAGCGCCGTCATCCGCCGCGGCCGGCGCGGGGTAGGGGCGTCGTCCAGGAAGATATCGAAGCTCGGATAATCGGGGTGGCTGATCGTGTAGATCAGGCCGCCCGGGAGCCGGTGCCCGCCAAGCGCGTCGAACACGGCGATGAACGGCTTATGCCGAAGGCCCTCGGGCCGCTCCCCGCGCTCCGCCAGCGCCCGCACGCCGGCAAAGTGCAGCCGGTAGCCCGCGGCCGTGAAGATGCTGCCGGCGACGGCCATCCAGTCCTCGATCTCCGCCGTCGCCAGCGAGCTCGGCCGCTGGCGCGTCTGGAGCAGCGCCTTGAGCCCGCGCGAAATGCGGTCGACGCCGTTGTGATTCGTCGCCGCCACCGCGCCCACTGCCACCACGCCTGCGGCGCCGGCGCCTGCAAGCATCGCGCGGCGCGAAACGACGTTGCTGCTCGCTGTCATAGCGAATCCCCCCTACGCGCATGCTCCTGCCCCCATTTCCTCAAGGCTTACAAACGGTTTAGACCGGCCAAGTCGCGAGTTGACGAGTAGGCCTTGAGGCTGAGGAGCGGGCAAGGCGCAGCAGGAGGGACAGGCCTCGCTCCGACCTGCGGAATGTCCACGCCCAGGTGTAAGACGGATGTGGCTGCTGTCTCGCGTCGGCGGGCCGGCACATATCCCTCTCAGAAAGCGGGATGAGAGAAGGTGGGACTTGGGATGCGGACGCTTCAGAGCGTGCGATTTGTGACCGGCACTTCGCGCGTCGAGCATATCGGCTTTGCTGCGATGAAGCCGCTGATCCCGCCGTCAGCTCTTAACGACCCGCATCTGTCGCACTTCGAGGCGGATCCCCTGGTCCCTGATGACGACCATTGCGCGGCTCATCTACTTTATTGATGCCATTGTCGCCGTATCGCCCGTTCATTCTCGCACTCGGCGCTGGGGCTTCCCGCATTTCGCCGTGCTAAGCCTTTCAAATGCTTGCCTCGACCCGGTTCCGGGGAGGTGGTACAAGGCTCGGCACCAATTGCGGAGCAATGAAGTGGCTTTCATCAACGGCACGAGCAACGGCGAAACGCTGACGGGCACCGGCGATCCCGACATCATCAACGGCCTCGGCGGCAACGACCGGCTGATCGGCCTGGGCGGGGACGACATCCTCGACGGGGGCACCGGCGGGGACCGCATGGAAGGCGGCGACGGCGACGACACCTATTACGTCGACGACAGCGGCGATCGAGTGATCGAGAACGGCTCATCGCTGGGGGACTCGGTGATTGCCTCCGTCAGCTTCGACCTGCCCGCCTACATCTACCGCCTGACGCTCGCCGGTACGGCCAATATCAACGGCAGCGGCAACGGGCGAAGCAACATCATCCTCGGCAATTCCGGCGACAACGTGGTCGAGGGCGCCGGCGGCTCCGACGTCATCCAGGGCGGGGCGGGCGCCGACACGCTGATCGGCGGCGACGGCAACGATACGCTCGGCGGCGGCACCGGCGCCGACTACATGGCCGGCGGCACGGGCAATGACAGCTATTATATCGACAACCCCGGGGACCGCGCGTTCGAGCGCTTCAGCCAGGGCAGGGACACCGTGTTCAGCTCGATCAGCTACGCCTTGCGCGCCGGCTTCGAGAATCTGACGTTGACCGGCCTCGGCGCCATCGACGGCACCGGCAACGGTGCCTCCAACCTGATCCTCGGCAACGCCTCCAACAACGTGCTTCGCGGCGAAGGCGGCAACGACACGATCGACGGCGGCGACAGCAGCGACAAGCTCAACGGCGGCGCCGGCAACGACACGTTGATCGGCGGCAGGGGAGGGGACACGCTTGAGGGCGAGGCGGGCAAGGACTTTCTGAACGGCGGCTTCGGCGACGATTTGCTTTTCGGCGGCGAAGGCGACGACGAGCTCCATGGCGGCAGCAAGTCGGATCGGCTCGAAGGGGGCGCCGGCAACGACCTGCTGTTCGGCGAAGGCGACGCCGATATCTTGCTAGGAGGCGACGGAGACGACCAGATTTACGGCGGCGAGGAGCAGGCGACGATCGTCGACGAGATCCATGGCGGCTTCGGCAACGATACGCTGGTGGACGGCGGCGGCGTCGGGCACTTCTATTTCGATACGCCGCTCGACGAGACGAACAACGTCGATACGATCCAGGGTTTCGACCTGATCGACGACGGCAACGGCAACACCGACCAGATCCTGTTGAGCAGCGCCATCTTCACCGAAGTGGATTCGGTGAACGCGGCCACGTTCCACGAGGGCACGTCGGCGGCCGACGCGGCGGACCGGATCATCTACGACCAGGAGACCGGGCGGATCTTCTACGATCCGGACGGCAGCGGTGACGCGGCGCAGATCCTCTTCGCCACGGTCGATGCCGGCCTTGCGCTCACCGCCGACTTTTTCGTCGTCTACTGATCGGAGGCTTCTCCCCCGGGGAAGCAGCGACGTAGGTCGCATGCTGTGGCTGCGCCGCAACAGCGGTGTCGCCTTGTGGCGACGCGACGCCGCTCATCCTTGTCTCCCTCCCGCGGGCCGCGTTATTTGGTTAACGAAACCATAAGGGGGTACATCATGATCAGCCGCATCCGCCTCGCCCGCGCGCACGCCTTGCTCACCTGCGCCGCTTCGGCCACCGCCTTCATGCTGGCGGCGCCGGCCTATGCCCAGGACGACCAGGGCGACAATCCGCCTCCCACGACGGCCGCGAGCGACACGGAAGACGAGCAGAACATCATCGTTACCGCGACCAAGCGCGAGACGTCGCTGTTCGACGTGCCCTTCTCGATCAATGCCCAGACCGAGCAGGACATCGAGCGCTCGGGCGCAACGACGATCGAGGACCTGTCGCGCAACGTCGCCGGGCTCACCATCCAGAATCTCGGGCCCGGCCAGAGCCAGGTGTCGGTCCGCGGCGTCTCGGCGGGCCAGATCGTGCGCGACCAGCCCGGCGTGAAGGAGCAGGTCGGCGTCTACCTCGACGAGTCGGTCATCTCGCTGTCGCTGTTCACTCCGGACCTCGATCTGTTCGACCTCGACCGCGTCGAGACCCTGCGCGGCCCGCAGGGGACCTTGTTCGGCTCCGGCTCGGTCGGCGGAACCATCCGCTACATTACCAACCAGCCGCGGCCCGGGCACCTCGAGGGAATCATCGAGGGCAATCTCAACGTCGTCGAGGAGAATGATTTCGGCGGCCACCTCAAGGGCGCGATCAACGTGCCCCTGGGCGAGAACGGCGCGCTTCGCGTCGTCGGCTACCACACCGAATATGGCGGCTTCATCGACGCCCTGCGCGAAGGGGGCGAGATCGACCACGACGTCAACAGCGGCCACCGCAGCGGCGGGCGCCTGGCGATCCGCTTCGAGCCCACGCCGGACATCTCGATCACGCCCAGGATCCTCTACCAGGAGATCCGCGCCAACGGTTTCAACCGGCAGGAGGTCTACAACCTGTTCGCCAACCCGTTCACGACGACGCGGCCGGCGGTCACCTTCCGCGAGCGCCAGCAATTCCTGCTGCTCGACGAGAGCTTCGCCGACGACACGATGCTGGCCGACGTCAACGCCACCATCGGCTTCGGCCCGGTCGCATTGACCTCGGTCTCGACCTACATCCACCGCGACATCACCGTCAGCCGCGACGCCAGCGCGCTCACCGGCAGCGTGTCGATCGACCTGGCTTTCCCGACCCAGGCCGTGCTGCTGCCGTCGAACCTGGTCGACACCACCGATCTCGACACGATCGCTCAGGAGCTGCGGCTGAGCTCGACCGGCGACGGCCCGCTCTCCTGGGTAATCGGCGGCTTCTATTCCGACACCGACCGCTTCTACCGCCAGCGCCTGCCGACCCCGGGCTACGACGTCTTCACCGACGCCCGCTTCGGCGCCGGCACCTCGGCGGCGGTGGCGAACGGCTTCCCGGCCGACTCGCCCTACAATTCCGACCTGCCCTACGACATCCGGCAGACGGCGGCGTTCGGCGAGGCGACCTACGATTTCGGCCGGTTCGAGCTGACCGCGGGCGGCCGCTATTACGACTTCTCCGAGGAACGCAGCTTCACTTCGGGCGGCCTCTTCTCCAACGGCGACCGCCGCACCGACGAGACCAGCTCCAACGGCTTCAGCCCGCGCGTCATCGCGACGTTCGAGCCGGCCGAAGGCATCCGCATCAACGCCCAGGCGTCGAAGGGCTTCCGGCTCGGCGGCGTCAACGACCCGCTCAACCTGCCGCTCTGCACGCCGCAGGACGAGGCCATCTTCGGCAGCTTCCAGGACTATGACGACGAGACGCTCTGGAACTACGAGGTCGGCGTCCGCGGCCAGCGCCACGGCCTTACCTTCGCCGCGGCCGGCTTCTACACCGACATCAACAACCTCCAGGTGACCCTGGACGCCGGCTCCTGCTCCTCGCGCATCGTCTTCAACGTGCCCGAGGCCCATACGATGGGCGCCGAGGTCGAGCTGACGGCCGAGCCGATCGAGGGCTGGGCCGTCGGCCTGTCGGGCAGCTTCGTCGAGGCGGAGTTCGACTCCACCGTCGTCAGCGGCGCCGGCGCGGTGATCGGCGGCATCCGCGAGGGCAACCGCCTTCCGACCGTGCCCCGGTTCCAGCTCTCCGCCAACACCAGCTACACCTTCCGGGTGTCGGACGCGGCGGAAGCCTATGTCGGCGGCTCCTACCAGCATGTCGGCAGCCGGTACACGCAGCCGAGCGACCAGGAGGATAATCCGCGCTCCTTCGTCTCCGGCCTGCCGTTCGGCGGCGCGACCGGCAACGAGGCGACCATCGTCGACCTGAGGCTTCCGCCCTACGATCTGGTCAACCTGAGCGCGGGCGTCGACTGGGACAACGGGTTCGGCGTGATGGTCTACGTCACCAACCTGTTCAACGAGAACCCGCTCCTGTCGTTCGACCGCGAACGCGGCGGGCGCGCCCGGCTCGGCTTCAACGTCGGCCAGCCGCGCGTGATCGGAGTGACGGTCAGGAAGCGCTTCGGCTCCTGAGATGCCTGAGGTGACGCGTCGGTCCGTCCTGATCGGTGGGGCCGGCGCGGCCTCGCTGCTTGCCGCACCGGCCGTCGTCAGGGCCCGGTCGCTCGGCAGCGATGCGCGCACCGTCGTCGTCGGTGCCGGCGCGTTCGGCGCCTGGACCGCCGAGAAGCTGCGCGAGGGCGGCGGCAAGGTGCTGCTGCTCGACGCGTGGGGGCCGGGCCATGCCCGCGCCTCCTCGGGCGGTGAATCGCGGATGACCCGCGGCGCTTACGGCTCGTCGGAAATCTACACCCGAATGGCGCTGGAATCGCTGGCCGAGTGGCGGCGGCTGTCGGAGACGGCCGGGCTGCCGATCTTCCACCAGACCGGAGTCCTGTTCTTCTTCCCCCGCGTCGAGCCCTATCTCACCGACACCCTCGCCGTGCACCGCCGCCTTGAGCTCGAGAGCGAGCTGCTCGACCATGCGGCGCTCCGCTCGCGCTTCCCGATGATCGACTTCACGGG
>DASZEO010000466.1:0-2782 GCA_035940755.1 Allosphingosinicella sp.
GAAGTCGAGGACGCCCTCAAGGACTATTACGGCACCGCCCACGCGATGGTGTTCTCGACCGGCTACCAGGCGAATCTCGGCCTCATGTCGACGATCGCCGGCAAGGAGGATTACATCATCCTCGACGCCGACAGCCACGCCTCCATCTACGACGGCTGCAAGCTGGGCGACGCCCAGATCGTCCGCTTCCGCCACAACAATGTCGAGGATTTGAACAAAAGGCTCGGGCGGCTCCCCGCCGAGGGCGGCCGGCTGGTCGTCCTCGAGGGCGTCTATTCGATGCTCGGCGACATCGCTCCGCTCAAGGAGATGGTCGAGGTCGCCAAGCGCCACGGCGCGATGGTCGCGGTCGACGAGGCGCACGGCATGGGCTTCTTCGGCGCCCACGGCCGCGGCGTGTTCGAGGAGGCGGGGGTCGAGGACCAGGTCGATTTCGTCGTCGGCACCTTCTCCAAGAGCGTCGGCACGGTCGGCGGCTTTATCGTTTCGAACCACCCCAAGTTCGAAGTGCTTCGCCTGGTCTGCCGCCCCTACGTCTTCACCGCCTCGCTCCCGCCCAGCGTCGTCGCCACCGCCGCCACCTCGATCCGCAAGCTCATGCACGCGTCGGACAAGCGGGCGCACCTGTGGAAGAACAGCCGCCGCCTCCACGCCGGCCTTCGTCAGCTCGGCTTCGACCTCGCCACGCCGGAGGCGCAGTCCGCGATCATCGCCATCCTGCTTCCGGACCAGGACATCACCGTGCGCATGTGGCAGGCGCTCCTGGAGCAGGGCGTCTACGTCAACATGGCCCGCCCGCCCGCCACTCCCGCGGGCACGTTCCTGCTGCGCTGCTCACTGTGCGCCGAGCATAGCGACGAGGAAGTGGGGGACATTCTCGACATGTTCGCCGCCGCCGCGCGCGCCGTCGGCCTTATCGGCGCCTGACCGCCGGCCGCTCCGCGGTCGGCGCGCCGGGCGCGAAGCGGGCGAAAAGGCTGTCGCGGTACCAGAGCGGGCGCTCCGGCGCGTTCGCCACCTCGAGCGCCAGCCGGCGCGCCACCTCGCCGAACTTCGCCAGCGCCGGATAGTCGATCGGCTGCGACAGGTCGTCGCTGGGCTGATGAACCAGGCGGACCGTCGCGTCGTCCCACACCGCCCGCCCGACGTTGCGTCCGCTCATGTCGGTGAAGCCGGTGAACAGGAACAGCGACGGGATGCCGCGCCGGACGAACGAATATTGGTCAGAGCGGGTGAAGAATCCCTCCTCCGGAAAAGGATCGGGGGCGACGGCCAGCCCGATCTGCCCGGCCGCCGCCGCAAGCCGCTCGGCCAGCTGCGACTGCTCGGCGCCGAAGCCGATCACGTCGCTGAAGTCGTAGAAGGGAAGCGCCCCGTCGATATTGATGTCGGCGATGATCCGCGCCGCCCCCGGCGTCGGGTGGGCGGCGAAATAGTCCGAGCCGATCAGCCCTTTCTCCTCGGCCGCGGCGGCAAGGAACAGGATCGAGCGCCGGGGCCGCTCCGGCGCCTGCGCCAGCCGCTGCGCGAGCTCGAGCAGGATGGCGGTCCCCGCCGCATTGTCGAGCGCGCCGTTGTAGATGGCGTCGCCGGCCACCGGCTCCCCGATCCCGACATGGTCGAAATGCGCGGAGACCACGACGACCTCGCCGCGCAGCCGCGGGTCCGAGCCTTCGAGCAGAGCCGCGACGTTGGCCGTCGTCAGCCGGTCGTCGTGGCGGGACCGCCGCGCCACCGAGACCCGTGCGGGCAAAGCGAAGCCGCGGGGCGAGCGAGTCCGCGCCTCGGCGAGCAGCTCGGGCCAGCTTCGCGCCCCGCCTTCGAGCAGGGCCTCGGTCGCCGCGCCGCGGGTGAAGGCGCGCAGCCGCACTCCGGGAGCGACGACGCTCGCCCTGCCGTCGGGGCCGATCCAGTTGAGGTCGGTCCGCCCCAGCAGCGACTCCAGCCCGGCGAAGGCGAAGCGCTGCTCGAGCGCCGGAGTCCACAGGTGAATGACGCCGATCGCCCCGTGCGCCTCCGCCGTGAGGCGCTGCTGGTCGGTCGAGCCGTAATGCGCCGCTTCGGCCGGAGGCAGGAAGGCCGGCGGGCCGCCGAGCACCGCCACCACCTTCCCCCGCACCTCGAGGCCGCGATAATCGTCGATGCCGCGCTCCGGCGCGACGATGCCGTAGCCGGCGAACACGACCGGCGCGTCGATCCGCTGGTCCGTCTCGACCGGATCGCCGAACAGCGCGACGTCGCCGCCGTTGCGGAACGTCCTGGCGCCGCGCGCGCCGGTGACGGCGAAGCGGACGCTGTCGCGATCGAGCTGCGTGCCACGGACGCGAAAGGGCTGCAGATAGCCGCCATGGTCGCCGGCGGGGGTGAGGCGCGCCGCGCTGAAACGGGCGGCGATATAGAGCTGGGCGAGCGCATCGCCGCGCGTGCCCGCTTCGCGGCCTTCGAGCAGGTCGTCGGCGAGAAAGGCCATGTGCGCCCGGATCCCAGCCGCGTCGGTCAGGATCTCTGGGCTGCCTTTCGCCACGGGCGCGACCGGCGCCGCGATCGAAGGCGCGAGCGACAGCGCCGCCGCTGCGGCGAGAACGAGCCGGATTGCCATGCCGCGAAGCCTACACGAACGCGGCTTCGCGAACAGCCATTTGGATCATCCGACGGCCGCGGCGGGCGGAGCGAATTTCCACGGCGTTCCAGCGCCTTCCAATGCGGCGGCGCATCGCCTAATCTGGCGCCATGGCCGATCAGGCGACCGAGGCCGCGGGCGAGGACGGCGGACCGCCGCCGT
>DASZEO010000467.1:0-7617 GCA_035940755.1 Allosphingosinicella sp.
ATGGCGCCGGTCGTGCCGTCGCCGCAGCGATAATAACCGCGGCGGTAGCCATGATTGGCGTAGCCCCGGCCGTAGCCGTAGCCGTAGCCGTAGCCGCGCCCATAGCCATAGCCGCCGTAGCCGCGGCCATAGCCCCGGCCGTAGCCGTAGCCGTAGCCGCGGCGGATCGGGTAATAGTCGCCGGGCCGGTAGCGGTGGCGACCGCCATAATAGCCGTTGTCGTAGCGGCCGCCATAATAGCCGTCATAGCGGTGGCCCGCCTCGGCGGCGCCGGGAAGGGCGACCAGCGCGGACATCGCCGCAACGCCGCCGAAAATGAACCTGCTGAGCATGTACGAAGCTCCCTGGAAAACGCCGGCGGCTCGCGCGTCCGCCCGGGCGGAGATTGCGGGGCGAATGCTGAGCGCAGGATGAACGTCCCCTCGCTAAGCCGCCCCTCCCCTAGCCCACCAATTGGCGCTCGATCGCCGCGGAATCGCGCGCGCCCCAGCGCCGGGCGATCCGGCCCTCCTGGAGCTCGAACCACTCCATCGCCGTGACCTCGTAGGTGCGTCCGGTCGGCTCATGGCCGGCGAGGCCGCGAAACGCGCCCTGGAAGCGGCCGGTCTCGCGGTAGCGAAGCACGACCGTATCGCCGTCCACCGCCGCCGCGACCGGCTCGAGCCGCATCGCGAGCCCTTCGTGAAGCTCGCGCCAGATCGGCTCGACCGCATCGAGGCCGCCATAGCCGAGCACGCCCCAGATCTGGGCGTCGGCGGTGAAGATGCCGCGCATCGCTGCCCAGTCCCCGGCGTTGAACGCCGCGACATAGGCCGCGACCGCTTCGGGCACC
Source organism: Allosphingosinicella sp. (assembly GCA_035940755.1). Classification (GTDB taxonomy): domain Bacteria; phylum Pseudomonadota; class Alphaproteobacteria; order Sphingomonadales; family Sphingomonadaceae; genus Allosphingosinicella. The sequence continues at coordinate 833 of DASZEO010000467.1, forward strand.
TCAGCCTTCACGTACGCCGCTCAATGAGCGTGGTTCTGCGCCCGCGGCTCGAGGCCGGTGAAGTGGGCGGCGAAGGCGTACATGTCGCTATATTCCTCGATCTGCTTGTCCGTGGGCTTGCCCGAGCCGTGGCCGGCGCGGGTTTCGATCCGGATCAGCTTGGGCATCGGCCCCGTGTCGGCCGCCTGGAGCGCGGCGATGTACTTGAAGCTGTGGCCGGGAACGACGCGGTCGTCCGTGTCGGCGGTGGTCGCCAGGATCGCCGGGTAGCGGGTGCCCGGGCGGATGTTGTGATAGGGCGAATAGGCCCGGAGGATGCGGAAATCCTCCTCGCGATCCGGATAGCCGTAATCGTCCACCCAGTAGCGGCCGGCGGTGAAGCGGTTGAAGCGAAGCATGTCCATCACGCCCACGCCGGGCAGCGCCGCGGCGAACAGGTCCGGCCGCTGGTTGACGACCGCGCCGACGAGCAGGCCACCGTTGGAGCGGCCCTCGATGGCCAGGTTGCGGTTGGTCGTGATGCGCTGGGCGATCAGATATTCGGCGGCCCCGATGAAATCGTCGAACACGTTCTGCTTGTGGGCCCGACGGCCGGCGTCGTGCCACGCCTGGCCGTACTCGCCGCCGCCGCGAAGGTTCGCGACGGCGAGCACGCCGCCCATGTCGACCCACGTCATCCAGCGCGGCTGGAAGACCGGGGTGCTGGAGATGTTGAAGCCGCCATAGCCGTAAAGGAGGGTCGGCTGCGGCCGGCTCATGTCGAGGTCGCGGCGGTGGACCAGGAACATCGGGATCCGGGTGCCGTCGCGCGACGTGTAGAAGACCTGGCGCACCTGATATTGCTCGGGGTCGAAGGCGAGCTCGGGCTGGGCGAAGACGCTGCTTTGCCCCGTCGCGCTGTCGTAGCGGTAGATGGTCGGCGGGCGGTTGTAGCTGGCGAAGCTGTAGAAGGTCTCGCTGTCGCTCATGTCGCCGGAAAAGCCGCCGACGCTGCCGATGCCGGGAAGCTGGATGGTGGCTTCGCGGTGGCCGTCGAGGGTGAAGGTGCGCACCTCGCTCTTGGCGTCGACGAGATAGGCGGCGATCAGCCGGTTGCCGACGATCGACGCGCTTTCCAGCGTCGCCTGGTCCTCCGGCACGATCTCGCGAAGCTCGGCCGGACGGGCAATGTCCATCGCCACGATGCGCTGGCGCGGCGCGTCCTTGTCGGTGCGCCAGTAGAAGGTGGTCCCGCGATTGCCGAGATACGTCCAGTCGTTTTCGAGGCCGGCGATCAGCCGGCGCGGCTGGGCGCCGGGCTGGGTGAGATCGATGAGGGTGATCTCATAGCGCGCGTCGGTTCCTTCGGAGGAATAGACGACCAGCCACCGCCCGTCCTCGGTGACCTCGACATTGTTGCTGAGCTGCGGCCTGTCGGGCGTCGCATAGACCTGCCGGTCCTCGCTCTGCGGCGTGCCGAGGCGGTGGAAGTAGACGACATGGTTCTCGTTGGTCGACTGGAACTGCTGCCCCTGCGCTGGCTCGGGGAAGCGCGAGTAGAAGAAGCCGGAGCCGTCCTTCGCCCAGTCGAGGTTCGAGAACTTTACCCAGCGGATCTCGTCCGAGGTCGGCTGGCCGGTGGCGACGTCGAGCACGCGCACGGTGCGCCAGTCGGTGCCGCCGTCCTGCACGCCGTAGAGAAGATAGCGGCCGTTTTCGGACGGCACCCATTCGGCGAGCGCGGTCGCCTGGTCCTGCGACCAGGTGTTGGGATCGAGCAGCATGCGCGGCTGGCCGTTCAGGCCTTCGCGGACGTAGAGAACCGACTGGTTCTGAAGGCCGTCATTGCGGGTGTAGAAATAGCGGTTGCCGGCTTTTTCCGGGATTCCGAAGCGCTCGAAATCGTACATCTGCGTCATTCGCGCCCGGAAGGCGGCGCGGGCCGGGAGCGTGGCGAGATAGGCGTTGGTGACCTCGTTTTCGGCCGTGACCCACTCGCGCACCCGCTCATCCTCGCGAACGTCGTTCTCGAGCCAGCGATAGGGGTCGGGGACGCGCTCACCGAACTGCTCCTCGACGACGTCCCCACGCGCTGTCTGCGGGTAGGTGAGCGCGGGCGGGGCGGGCTGGGCAAAGGCGGCGGCTGCTGCAAAGGGAAGGAGCATGAGGGCGAGGGTCCAACGCATCGGGGCGCATCACTTTCGTTGCACGATTCGAGAAGGCTGCGGAGGTCTAGCACCGCGTTCGGCCACTTCAAAGGCGGGGGTTCGGCGGCGTGCCGCGGGCGGCGGAAGCTGACGAACTTTGCGGTCTCGCCACGGCCATCGTGTCGCCGTTCGTCAGCTTTCGCCGAGCAGCTGCGACAGAGTCTCCAGCCCGGCAGCGCGACGCAGCCCATGCGGGTCGGGCTCCATCTGCTCGGCGAGCCGGTCGAGGCGGGCGACTACATCTTCAGCCGAGCCAGCGGCCGGCCAGGACTTTTTCGACCTGGCGCCGGACGAACTCGGGCTGGCTCAGCACCAGTATCTGACTAATCGCGATCATGTGAACCTCCTGATGAAACGCTGCCATCAGGCTCCTCTCGCGCCGCAGATGGGGCCACGCGAGCGGAGGTCAAGGACCGGCGCCTATTTTCAGAAGGCTTTGCGGGCCTTCTTCACCTCGAGCCGGGCAGCCGGTGTCCGTGGGAGCCTTCGCAAAGCGATAAGGCGGTCCCGCAAAAACCGCATTCGGCTGAGAAGCGGCCAACATACCAGTTCGAGCGGGAGCAACCCGGACACCGATTGGTTTCGTCACGGTAATAGAGAAAATGGTAACCACGGTCCCGGCTGCTCAGGACACGCGTTCGTTCAACGGCTGAAGCTGACATTGTGGCCCCCTTGATGCAGAGCCTGGATGGACGACGAATGGTTTTGAACCGGTTAACCATGTTCGGGTTTTCCGATCATTCGTACTTACATGGATTGCGATAGCTCGCGCCGGCCCGCCGGGCGTTGCGGAAAGCTGACGGCCGATAGTTGAGCAGCCGGTGGCGCGGCGGCGTGGTCCGGTGCCCAGCCGGGGCCGGGCAGGCAGCAGCGGGCGGGCCCCCGCAAACGACTGCGCTCCCGATCGTTCGAAACGACGAGGCGACACGACCTCGGGAAGCACCTTGCTTGTGCCGTTTCGGATCACCTTGTTTTGCGAGTAAAATGTCTTTGCATCTTCGAGGCTTCGACCTATCCTCTCGTTCTTGAGGCAAACACTTTGGGGGGAACGGACATGGATTCAGCTGCAGACGCCTTCGACCGCACCGGCGGCACGCCCGGAACGGATTCGCCCGGTGATGCTCCGATGTCCGTCATCGGTGCCGATATACTGGTCACCGGCAACATCGAGGCCGAGGTCGACCTCCACATCATGGGCCGGGTTCAAGGCGACGTACGCTGCGCAACGCTGATCCTGGGCGAGAACAGCGCCGTCATCGGCAAGATCGATGCGGAGCGGGTGCGCGTCTCCGGGACCGTGGAAGGCGCGATCGAGACTATCGATCTTGCTGTGGAAGGTTGCGCCCGGGTGAAAGGCGAGATCACCTATTCGCGGCTTCGGATCGGCAATGGCGGTATCGTCGAGGGCAAGATGACCCATAGGGCGCCGCCTGAGGCGACCCACCTGAAGCTGGTCCAGGAAGCTGACAAGAAGCCGAAGGCGGCGAAAGTCCACCACATCGAATAGCGGCAGCGGCTCGAACAGGAGGTGAAAGGCCATGATCGACCAAGGCCCCGCCCCGTCTGAAGCGCTTCAGGAGATGCGGGATCTCCTGCATCGCGCGGCCGCCGAGGGCGATTCTCAGCGGCATTTTTGGGTGCGCTACACGATCTGCCGTGAAGCTCTCCTCGCGAGCGATCTGAAGCCGTCTCTCCCCGGTTTCCTGCTTCAGTGCGTCACCTTCTCGCGCTTTCAGGAGTTCATCAGGCTCTACCATCCGCAATCGCAGAAGCGGGCGGCCTTCATCGAACAGGAACTCCAGGCCTTCACCGGACGTGTACGTGCGCGGCCGACCTTCGACGTGTTCGAAGGGGGCGAGACGCCAAGGCGCGCGAGCGCGTGAGGGGCCTCCTCGAAGCGCGAGACCCGACCGCATCCTAGACCGGCAAAACGTGCTGTGCGTTCAGCCGGGCTGCGCTAGCGGCGGCCGGACGGGCGGGGGTGGGCACCGCACGACAGGAGATCGGCTTTTGCGTATCCGGACGGCTTCTCGCCTGCTGACCATGTTCTGCTTCACTGTGGCCGCCGCGGCCGCTGCTCAACAAACCACGGACGTTCCGCACAGCCAGGCACAGGCTGTGGCGACGCCTTCGCCTCGCGCGGAGTGGCGCCCCGTGGTGCAAGGGCGCCTCGACAACGGGCTGCGCTATGCGGTCCTCCCGCGCGAGGCGAGCGAGCCCGGCGTCGGGTTGCTCGTTCGGATCGAGGGTGGCTTCATTGCGGAGCAGCGGCCGGGCGAGCGGGGGCTGGCGCACCTCATCGAGCATCTCTTCACCGTCAGCCCGACGACGAGCGCGCCGGATGAGCTGCGCCATTTCGCGCGCATCGGCCTGCCGCTGAGCTTTCCGGCGCCGTCGGTCGGGACGACCAACTGGCGCGAGACCAATTATTTCCTTTCGACCAGAACGACCAGCACTGCCGATCTCGACACCCTGCTGGCCCTCTTCCGCGAGACCGCGAGCGACCTCACCTTCCGGCCCGATGCGGTCGACGAGCAGCGCGCGGACGTCATGCGCGAGATGGCGGAGCGGAGGCCGGGCAACGAGGTCAATGCCCGCTACCTCGCCGCCGTGGCCCCGGGCTCGCCCGGCGACGTGCTCGAGGGCCAGAATTCGGACGACGTGCCGACGGCAAGCATCGAGACGATCCGGGCGCTGTACCACCGCCTGTACCGGCCCGAGAACATGATGGTGGTCGTCGTCGGCGAGGTCGATCCGGCTCAGGTCACGGCGCTGATCCGGCAGCGGTTCGGCGGGTGGCAGGGTGTTGGGCCCGCGCCGGTCCGCGCGGCGGCGCCCACCTTCCAGCCGAGCCGCATTGCGCCGGTCAGCCATTCGGACGCTCAACAGGGGCGAAGGGTGGCGATGGTCACGCTCACCATGCCCACGCCGCCGACTCCGCCGACGCGACGGGGGCAGGCGGAGCGGCTGCTGATGGACATGCTCGCGGTTCGTGCCTTCAACAACGCGCTCCACGCGGCGCAGCCTGACGCTCCTCCCGGCAAGTTCGGCCTGTTCATCGAGAATGGCGAATACGGTCACCGGCTGTTTCTTTTCTGGGACCATTTCGAACCGGGCGAGGGACGCCGCGCCATTGCCGGCCTGAGCGCGATGACGTGCCGCCTGCGCACGCGCGGCCTCACTGCACAGGAATGGGCCGCCGCGCGGCGCGACGTCGTCATCGACCTCGAGCAGCGCACGCGGGAAATGGGCCGGGTGCCGAACGTGGAGCTGGCGAAAGACCTGTCGCACGCCCTCGCCGACGGGCAGGAGCTGATCCCGCCCGACGAGCTGCTTCGCCACGCTTCGGCCTGGTTCCCGACGATCGGCAGGCAGGAAGCCAATGGCTGGTGGCGCCGGCAATGGAGGGCCGGCGTCGATCACATGAGGGTGGAGGCGCCCGAACTGGCGCAAGTCCCGGATCCCGGAGCAGCAATCCGCGCGGCGGCCGACGGGGCCGTTGCGGATGCGAGCTGCACAGTACGCCGATCCTGATCGGGCCTCCCCGCCCGAACGATTCGCGCCGCGGCGCGTTGGCGCGGCGAAAGGCGGACCAGATGAGATCATGGCTGATCGGAGCTGCGCTGACGGTGGCCGCCTGCGCGGCCACCAACGGCGCCGAGCTGGCGCAGACGAGCGACCCCGCCTCCCCCTCCTCCTACGCGCCGGTCGATCCGCAGCGGCTGTCGGAGTGGATGCGCACGCTCGGCTCGGACGAGTTCCAGGGCCGCGCGCCGGGGACCGACGGCGAGCGGCGGACGATCGCCTACCTGGTCGAGCAGTTCCGCGCCGTCGGCCTGGAGCCGGGCGGCGAGAATGGCGCGTGGACGCAGCGGGTGCCGCTGATCCGCACGCAGGTTCCGGGCTCCGCCGGCTTCACCGTGCGAAGCCATGGCGCGACGGTCGCGTGGCGATCGCCGCAGGACATCTATGTCAGCACCGTGCGCGAGACGGACCGGGTGCGCATCGCCGACGCGCCGATGGTGTTCGTCGGCTACGGCGTGACGGCGCCGGAGCGTCAGTGGGACGATTTTGGCGAGGTCGACCTTACCGGCAAGGTCGCGGTGTTCCTGGTCAACGATCCGGATTTCGAGGCGGCGGCGGGCGATCCGGTGGCGGGGCGGTTCGGCGGGCGCGCCATGACCTATTACGGCCGCTGGACCTACAAGTTCGAGGAAGCGGCACGGCGCGGCGCGATCGGCGCGCTGGTCGTCCATGAGACCGAAGGCGCCGGCTATGGCTGGAACACCGTCCAGGCGCCGGCGGGCGAGAATTACAACATCGTGCTCGGCCAGGGCGCGCAGCAGCCGGTGCTCCTGCAGGGGTGGATCCAGCGGGAGGCGGCCGCGGACCTGCTCCGCCGAGCCGGGCACGATTTCGACATGGTGAAGCGGCAGGCGCGCACGACAGGCTTCCAGCCGATCGATCTCGGCGCGACCTTCTCCGCGGACCTGCCGGTGACGGTGGAGCGGGTGGAGAGCTTCAACGTCATCGGCCGGCTGCCGGGGGCGCAACGGCCGGACGAGACGATCATGTTCTCTGGGCATTGGGACGCCTACG
>DASZEO010000468.1:0-1579 GCA_035940755.1 Allosphingosinicella sp.
TAGCCGGGGAAGCGGTTGAGAGCGAACAGGTTGGAATCCTCGAGCTCGACCGCTCGCGCGTCCTCGTTGGGGATGTCGAGATTGTCGGTGGCGGGCGAAGCGACCAGCTGCACCCGCGGAGTCAGCCGCTGCATGCCGCCCATGAACGTGCCGATCAGCGGCCAGCGCAGGTCGGCGGCGAGGGCGCCGATCAGCCGGCCGCTCCAGCCCTCGTCGCCGCGATAGATGACGGTCTGGGTGAGCTGGGTGTCGTCGGCATGATAGACGTCCCCGCGGGCGAAGGCGGTCAGAATCAGCTCCTGGCCCAGCGGCGTGATGCCGCGGCGCTCCCAGCGGGCGCTCGCGAAGGCGCGCTGGCTGTCCTGCCCCTCGGTGCGGATGATGGCGAGGCTGTTCGCCTGAAGTTCGAAGCGCCCCCCCAGCCACGGGTCCGCCAGCCGCCAGCGGGCGTCGACGGCCGGCAAGGCGATCGGCTGCTGGCCAGGCACGTCGGTGATCCGCAGGCCCTGGAAGGCCCAGCCGGCGATCGAGATGTAGCTGTCCGGCGTGATCCGCTCGGCGTCGACCATCGAGCGCAGCCGGTCGTCGCGCGAAATGTCGTAGCGGCGCAGGAAGGTGCGGTCGGTGACGTAGCGGGCCGAGGCGGTGACGCTCCAGCGCGGGTCGAGCTGGAAGCGGCCATTGCCCTCGACATAGGCCCTGATGCCGCGGTCGCGCCCGGTTTCGCTCAGCGACGGCGGATCGAACGGGACGCGCGAGCCGTAGGTGAGATAGCCGCGCAGCTGGAACGGCCCGAGCGAGGTCAGCTGCCGGTATTCGCCTTCGAGCATCGGCAGCACGTCCGAATAGACGTGGGGGGTGATCGTGAAGTCGCGGTTGGGGGCCAGGCGGACGTAATAAGGGACGCTGAGCTCGAGCCCGTTGCGCCGGCTGAAGCGGATTTCCGGCACCAGCACACCGGTGCCGCCGCCGGTGCTGCCGTCCGGGTGGGAAAGGCCCGGCAGGGCGATGATCGGGGTGCCGAACAGGTTGAGGCTCGCGCCCTGGTAGATGATCCGGTGCCGCACCGGGTCGTGGACGACGCGCACCGCGTTGATCTGCCAGGTCGGGTTGCGCGGGCACCCATTCTCGTCGACCACCGCGCACGGCGTGTAGGCGGCGCGCTCCAGCGTCGTATAGCCGTTCTCGCGCCGCGCCTGCCGCGCCGCCAGCCGGCCGCCGTCCTCGAGCACCAGCAGCAGATTGTCGGCGACGCCGTCGCGAAGGGTGTCGTCGAGCACCACATTGTCGCCGTAAGCCACGTCTCCGCCCGGGTTGACGACGCGGACATTGCCCTGGGCGCGAACCTCGCCGGTGGTGCGGTTCCAGGTGACGCTGTCGGCGCGAAGATAATAGCCTTCGCGGCTCATCCGCACTTCGCCCGACGCGGTGACGTTATCGGCGTCGCGGTCGTAGGTGACCTGGTCGGCGCTGAAATCGACCTGGTCCGCCGGTTCGGAAGGTTCGGCCGCGGTCGTTCCGGGCTGCTGCGCCAGCGCCGCGGCGGGCATGCCCAGCAGCAACGGCAGCGCGCTGCGGC
>DASZEO010000469.1:0-2474 GCA_035940755.1 Allosphingosinicella sp.
CTCGAGGGGCTCCAGATCGAGACTCTGATGAGCCATCTCGCGCGAGGCGACGAGGACGTGCCGGAGAACGCGGCTCAGCGTAAGGCCTTCGCCGAGCTGGCGGGACGCGTGCGCGCGAAGCGGCTCAGCCTTGCCAACAGCGCCGGCGTCTGCCTCGGGCCGGATTACGCCTTCGGCCTGACGCGTCCCGGCCTGGCGCTGTACGGCGGCGTGCCGCGACGCGAAGCGCACGGCCATATCCGCCAGGTCGTCAGGGTCGAGGCGGAAGTGGTCCAGCGGCGGCGGGTCGAGGCGGGTGCCGGCGTCGGCTATAATGCCACCTTCACCGCCGCCGAGCGTCATGAGCTGGCAATCCTCAACATCGGCTATGCCGACGGCTATCTGCGCGGTTTCTCGGGCACCGGCAGGGCGCGCATCGGCGATGCCTTCGCTCCGGTGGCCGGCCGGGTGTCGATGGACCTGACGACGATCTGCGTCGACGCGGCGCCGCAGGTGAAGGAGGGCGATTGGCTGGAGCTCGACTACGACCTTCCGACCGCCTCCGCTCAGTCGGGGCTCAGCCAGTACGAGCTGCTCACCACGCTCGGCACGCGCTTCGAGCGAATCTGGCGCTGAACCCGAGCCGCTCCGGCTCGTTCACCGGTCATGGCCATCGTCGCACAGCTCTCCGACCTCCATTTTGGCGCCCATGACGAGAAGGTGGTCGCCGCCACCGAAGCCTGGCTGCAGATGCACCGGCCGGACCTCGTCATCCTCAGCGGCGACTTCACCCAGCGGGCGCGGGTCGCGCAGTTTCGGATGGCGTCGGCCTATCTCAACCGGCTGCGCGCCGCAGGCTTCAACCTGATCGCCGTGCCGGGCAATCACGACGTCCCGCTCTATGACGTCGCGCGGCGCTTCGCGGCCCCGCTGGCGCGGTACAAGCGCTATATCAGCAACGATCTTTGCCCTTGGTTCGAAAATGACCGGCTCGCCGTGCTCGGCATCAACACGGCCCGGTCGCTGACCATCAAGGATGGCCGGATCAACCGGGACCAGATGAAGATCATCCGCGAGCGGTTCGCCAACGTGCCCGAAGACAAGACCCGGATCCTGGTGACCCACCACCCGCTCTACGCCATGCCGATCGGCGAGGGCGGCGAGCTGTCCGAGGCGGTGGGGCGCCACGAAGATGCCATTGCCGCCGTGTGCGAAGCGGGCGTCCACATCGCTGTGGCCGGGCATTTCCACCGCACCTACGCCCAGGCCGCGCGCAAAATGGTCGAAAATGCCGGCCGCGCCCTCGTCGTCCAGGCGGGGACCGCGACCTCGACGCGGCTGCGCAACAACGAGCTTCAGAGCTTCAACTGGATCGAGGTCCACAACAATAACGAGATCGACCTTCAGGTGATCGCGTGGGACGGCTCGGGCTTTCGCGGCGGCAGCCACGCCCGCTACACCTATGACGGCGAGAGCTGGAATTCGCGGCCGCTGGCGGACGCTTAGCCGAGCACTTCATATTCGCCGATGCGGTGCTCGCAGCGGGTCCAGGCGGCGGTGCGGCGGTCGAGGCTCTCGTAATCGGACCGGTGCTCGTCGATGAAGGCTTCGAAATCGGCCGCCGCGCGCCAGACGTCGACGGTGAGGTAGGAGCCGTCGTCCGCGCGCATCAGCTCAGTGCCGCGAAAGCCGCCGCTTCGCGCGAACAGCCGTGCCCACTCCCCGGTCGGGCCGTAAGCGTCTTCGAACGCTTGACGATGCTCGTCGCGAACTTCGTACCGCCACACCAACGCAATCATCTAGGCCGCCTTCTGCGGCGCGATTATCCGTGCTTGACGTGCCGCGCCAAGAGGAGCGCCGGCCTGCCCGAGGCGCTGTGCCGAAACGGGGCGGCTCAACGGCCGGCGTTATCGCTCAGCCGACGGCTGCTCGCAGCCGTTCGAGCACCTGGGGGTCGCGGATGCGGCGAAACCAAGCCTCGACCAGGCTGAACAGACCGAACAGCACGAGCCCGGCCGCGACCGCCATCTGCACGGTCTCGTCCATCGACTGGAGCGCATCGCCGATCCCGCCCGCTTCCTGCGAACTGCGATCGAGCGCCGAGCGAAGCATCAGCCAAGCGGCGGTGAGGAAGACCACTCCGCGGGCGGCGAAGCCGGTGCGGCCGATCCAGGCGACTCGGGGGCTGCCGGCCGCGCGCGGCTCGAGATGGCGCAGGAAGTCGAGCTTCCATGCCTTGCGGCCCTGCTGTACTCCGGCGAGGAGCAGCCCGGCCGCGGCGATGAGCAGGATCATCTGGCCTCCGGGCAGGCTGAGCGCCGTTGCCGCGCCCTTCTCAGGCGCGCCGCCACCTGAGCCGCCGTTGCCGACAAGATGGGATGCCGCGGCCAGGCCGAGGCCGAGATAGACCAACCCGGCCACCGCGCCGGCGAAGCGGATCCCGATCCCTTTGGCCTTCTTGCCGTAGTTCGAGGTGTCGACCCAGGCTTCGACCA
>DASZEO010000470.1:0-3398 GCA_035940755.1 Allosphingosinicella sp.
GCTTCGGCTTCGGCGCGTTCGAGCTTGTGACGGGCGGCCTCGAGCGCCGCCTTTGCGACCCGGGCCTCGGCCTGCTCGGCCGCCTGCAGCGCGCGCGCCTGGCCCAGCGCGGTTTCGGCGGCGCGCGCGCAATCCTCCAGCTCGATGCTGCGAAGGTCGATGTCGCTTCGCCGCTGCTCGGCCGCGCCGAGGCGGCCGGCGATCGCCGCCAGTTCCTCCTCAAGCCGCTCCAGCGCCGCGGCGGCGTCGGCGCGAAGCGCCTCCTCACGCGCGCGGTCCACGCTCAGCGTGCGCTGGCGCTCGGCCAGCTCGTCGATGCGGCGGCGGACGGTGTCGCGCTCGGCGCGAAGGGCGGCCAGCCTGTGGCCCCGCTCGGACGCCTCCTCGCGCGCTTTCTCCGCCGCCTTGCGCCTTTCGGCCAGCTCGGCGGCCGCCCGAGTCTGCCAGGCTGCGGCGCTCCGCTGCGCCTCGGCGGCGGCGGCAACCGCGGCTTCGGCGGCCTGCGCTTCCTGCTTCGCCGCCTGCGCCGCTTCGGCGGCTTCCTTCCAGCGCGCGAATACCAGCCGCGCTTCGGCGATCCGGATCTGCTCGGACAGCTTGCGATAGCGCTCGGCCGCCCGCGCCTGCCGCCGCAGCGCCGCGCTGCGCTGCTCCATGTCGGCGAGCATCTCGTCGATCCGGGTGAGGTTCGCCTCGGCGGCGCGAAGCTTCTGCTCGGCGTCCTTGCGCCGCACATGGAGGCCGGCCACGCCTGCCGCCTCTTCGAGCAGCAGCCGCCGCTCCGTGGGCTTGGCGGCGATGACGGCGCTGATCTTGCCTTGGCTGACGAGCGCCGGGCTGTGCGCTCCGGTCGCGGCATCGGCGAACAGCAGGGCGACGTCCTTGGCGCGCACGTCGCGGCCGTTGAGGCGGTAGGCGGAGCCGGCGCCGCGCTCGATCCGGCGGGTGATCTCGACCTCGCCGACCGGCGCCAGCGCGGCGTCGCCGCTGACGTCGCCCGGCTGGCGCTCCACGAGCATCGCCACTTCGGCGAAGTCGCGCGAGGGGCGAAGCGCGGTGCCGGCGAAGATGACGTCGTCCATGCCCGCGCCGCGCATCGACTTGGGCGAGGATTCGCCCATCACCCAGCGGATCGCCTCGAGCACGTTGGATTTGCCGCAGCCGTTCGGGCCGACGATTCCGGTGAGGCCGGGCTCGACGATCAGCTCCGCCGGCTCGACGAAGCTTTTGAACCCTGAAAGCTTGAGACGCTTAACCTGCACCTGTGCCCCCCAAGGGCGCTTAAGTGATCCTCACCGCGCCGCTCGCAGCAGCGGCTCGAGCGAAGCCCAGTCGTGAACGTCAGCCGCCACCCGGCCGTTGATCGCGAACGTCGGAGTGCCGTCCACTCCGAGGCTCTCGGCGGCGCGGCGCATGGCGACGATGCGGTCGAGCGCCGCCTGGTTGCCGAGGCAGGCCCGCGCCTGCGCAGCGTTGATGCCGTGGCGAGCCGCGATGGCGTCGAGGCCGGCCAGCGCCACGATCCGCTGCATCCCCTGGATCGGCTGCACTTCCTGCAGCTGCCGGCGCTGCTCGTCGCTCAGAGCCTCGACGCGCCCCATCCACTCGTCCTGGCTCGCCAGGATGGCGTGGTTGAGCGCGAAATAGTGCTGCGGCGCGGCGCAGCGGCTCAAGAAGGACGCGGCGAGGTCGTAGGCGTTGAGCACGAAGTTGCGATATTCCAGGCTGACCCGGCCGCTTCGCACGTGGTCCTGGATGAGCTGCGGCGCGCCTTCCTCGGCGAAATGGGCGCAGTGGGGACAGGTCAGCGACAGGAATTCGACGACTTTGACGGGGGCGTTGGGATTGCCCATCCGGAACCCGCCTTCAGGCGTCTGCGCGACCACCCGCGTCCAGTCGCGCTGCGCCTGCGCCGCCGCCGGCTGCACCGGCAGCATGGCAGCAGTGAGCGTCAGCAGCGCGGCGGCGAGGATCAGGCGAAGCCGCATGTCAGCCGGCGATCGCGGCGCGAAGCCGCCCCTCGACGCCGGCCCAGTCGGAGACGTCCAGCTTCTCGCCGTTGATGAAGAAGGTCGGCGTCCCCTGCACCCCTTCCTCGTTGGCGGCGCGATTGGCGTTGTCGGCGAGCCGCTGGGCCGCCTGGATGTTGCCCAGGCACTGAGTCTGGCGGCTTTCCGGCATGCCGCGCCGCGCGAAGAAGCTGTCGAGCTCCATCGCCCGCGCCAGCGGCGCCAGCTGCTGCTCCGGCGGCAGCGCCTGGATCTGCTGCTGCTCGTTCTGGTCGAGCCGGTCGACGATCTCGCTCTGCTGGGTGTAGATCTGCTCGATCGTCCGGAAGAAGGCCGCCGGCGGCTGGCAGTCGGTCAGCATCGCCAGCGCGACGTCGGGCGCGCCGTGGATGACAAGGTGCCGGAACTCCCAGCTCACCTGGCCGGAGCGAACATAGGTGTCGCGCAACCGCTCGGTCCCCTGCTGGGAGAAGGCGCGGCAGGCCGGGCAGGTGAGCGAGCCATATTCGACGAGCTTCACCGGCGCCTGGGGGTTGCCCATGACGGTGGCCCCGGTGGCGGTGCGGCTCACCACCTGCGTCCAGTCGCCGTTGTTCGGCGCCGGGATCTGCGGCAGCGGCGCGTTGCTGTTGGCCGCGGCGGCACCGAGATTGCCGGCGTCGTCGCCGCATCCGGCAAGAATGAGCGCGACGGCCAAGGCGGCGGCGCTGAAACCTGCTTTCATCTTTTCCTGTCTCCACCAATTCTGCCCACGACCGGGATCGTGGTCACGACCGGTGCCCCTTCGCCGGAGGACAGCCCGCGCGCAAGCGATTCAAGGCAGGCGCGAAGCTCCGGATCCGCGACGCCGCGCAGCGAATCGCCGAGCGCGGCCGGGATCGGCTCCAGCGGCGGCGGCGCCGGGCGCGCTCTCGCTTTCTCGACCTGAACGATGCCTTGCCGGAAGCTGATGCGCTCGACGGCCGGATAACCGAAGAAGCGGTTGACCCGCTCCACGATCGCCGGCGCGACATGCTGCATCATCGGCGCGTGGGCGCCCTGAACGACGAGGGTCAGCACGCCCTGGCTCTTCTTGCCGTAGGGGAAGCGGATCGAATCCGGCGCGGAAACCGAGGCGTAGCGCTCGCCGACGATCTCGCGCCACCGGCTGACGATCGCCGACTGGACGAAGCCGAAGCGGCGGAAAGCCGCGCCGCCGACCTCCGGCACCAGGTCGCTGAGCGGGCGCATCCGCCGCGCCCGCGCCGGCTCGGCCGTCTCTCTTTTCCTTGGCCCGCCCGATTTCGTCACGGCGGGAAGCATGGCATAGGCGAAGCATGGCCGTCGATGCGTCAAATGCGCTTTTGTGTTGGTATGCTGTGGATAATCGGCGGCTGCCGTGGCGTCCCG
>DASZEO010000471.1:0-1890 GCA_035940755.1 Allosphingosinicella sp.
GTCGCTTCGAACTGGCCGGTGGCGTCCGACAGGGTCGCCATCATGTAGCGCCGGCCGCGCGCCGAAGTGCGCCAGCGCACATCCTCGACCAGCCCCGCCATCGTCGCACCCGTACGGCCGCCGTCGGCCGGCGCCGGCAGCGCCGCAAGCTCGGCGAAGCTGCGCGCCCCGTGCGCGCTGGCAAGGTGGCGGTAATTGTCGACCGGATGGGCGGAGAGATAGAAGCCGAAGCTTTCCTTTTCCTGCGCCATCCGGTGCGCCAGAGTCCACGGCTCCGCCACCGGCATCCGGATCGGCACGACGTTCGCAGGACCCTCGCCGAACAGGCCGCCCTGCCCGCTCTCGCGCGCGTCGGCGGCGCTTGCAGCCGCGGCGAGAATGGTCTCGGCGGCGGCGAAGACCGCGGGCCGTTCGGCGATCTCGTCGAACGCGCCGCCGCCCGCGAGGCTTTCGATCTGGCGGCGGTTGAGCAGGCGCGGGTCGATGCGCGCGGCGAAATCGTCGAGATCCTTGAAGCGGCCGCGCAGCTCGCGCTCCTCGACCAGCTGCTCCATCGCCTTTTCGCCGACGCCCTTGAGAGCGCCCAAAGCATAGCGCACGGCAAGTTCGTGCTCCCGCGAAGGCGGGAGCCCAGGCTGGGTTCCTGCCTTCGCAGGAACACCGGGTAGCGGCTCGACCGAGAATTCCGCCTCGCTCGCGTTGATCGACGGCGGCAGCAACGGCGTTCCCATGCGCCGCATGTCCTCGACGAAGATGGCCAGCTTGTCGGTCTGCGCCATGTCGAAGCACATCGAGGCCGCGTAGAATTCGGGCGGATAATGCGCCTTCAGCCACGCCGTCTGGTAAGCGACCAGGGCGTAGGCCGCGGCGTGGCTCTTGTTGAAGCCGTAGCCCGCGAATTTGTCGATCAAGTCGAACAGCTCGTTGGCCTTGGCCGCAGGAATGCCGTTCACCCGCTCGCAGCCGGCGACGAAGCCGGCGCGCTGGGCATCCATCTCCGCCTTGATCTTCTTGCCCATCGCGCGGCGCAGCAGGTCCGCCTCGCCCAGGCTGAAGCCGGCAAGGACCTTGGCCGCCTCCATCACCTGCTCCTGGTAGACGAAGATGCCGTAGGTCTCCTTGAGCACGTCCTCGAGTAGGGGATGCGGGTAGGAGATCGGCTCGCGGCCGTTCTTGCGGGCGCCGAACATCGGAATGTTGTCCATGGGCCCAGGGCGGTAGAGCGAGACGAGCGCGATGATGTCTTCAAAACCGGTCGGCTTCACGGCCGCCAGCGTCCGCCGCATCCCTTCGGATTCGAGCTGGAACACGCCTACGGTCTCGCCGCGCTGGAGAAGCTTGTAGACCTCCTCGTCGTCCCAGGGGATCCGGTCGAGGTCCACCTCGATGCCGCGCGAGGCGAGCATCTGCACCGCCTTTTGCAGGACCGACAGCGTCTTGAGGCCGAGGAAGTCGAACTTCACCAGCCCGGCTCCTTCGACATATTTCATGTCGAACTGGGTCACCGGCATGTCGGAGCGCGGGTCGCGATAGAGCGGGACGAGCTGGTCGAGCGGGCGGTCGCCGATCACCACGCCGGCGGCGTGGGTGGAGCTGTGCCGCGGCAGGCCTTCAAGCTTCATCGCCAGATCGAACAGGCGGCGCACGTCGGCGTCGTCCTTATATTCGGCGGCGAGCTCCGACACGCCGTTCAGCGCCCGCTCAAGGCTCCACGGGTCCGTCGGATGGTTGGGGATCAGCTTGGCCAGCCGGTCGACCTGGCCGTAGCTCATCTGGAGCACCCGGCCCGTGTCCTTGAGCACGGCGCGCGCTTTCAGCCGTCCGAAGGTGATGATCTGCGCGACCTTGTCGCGGCCGTACTTCTGCTGGACGTAGGAGATGACCTTGTCG
>DASZEO010000472.1:0-1555 GCA_035940755.1 Allosphingosinicella sp.
GACGGCCGAAGTGCCGCTGGTCGGCGAGGATCAGGGCGACGATTCCGGCGAGGGCTAAGGGGCCGCTCGCCTGATGCCGCTCCGCTGGCTGGCCTCCCTCTTCGCGCCGCGGCGAGTCGAGGTGCACGGCCAGCCGGCGGACGCCCCCGCGCCCAAGGATTGGGGGGACTTTTCACCGGTGCAGATCTGGGTCGGCCTCGGCAATCCCGGCGCGAGCCACGCCATGCACCGGCACAATGTCGGCTTCATGGCCGCCGACGCCATCGCCGAAGTGCATCGCTTCGAGCCGCCGAAGAAGGCGTTCCACGGCTGGGCGCAGCAGGGGCGGATCGGCGGCCAGCGCATCCTGCTGCTCAAGCCCGCGACCTTCATGAACGACAGCGGGCGGGCGGTCAGAGCCGCGATGGACTTCTTCAAGAAGGCGATCGGCGACGTCACCGTCTTCCACGACGAGCTCGACCTTGCGCCGTTCAAGGTGAAGGTGAAGGTCGGCGGCGGCACGGCCGGCCATAATGGGCTGCGCTCGGTCGAGGCGCATATCGGCAACGCCTTTCGCCGGGTGCGCATCGGCATCGGCCACCCGGGGCACAAGGACAAGGTCACCCGCCACGTCCTCGGCAACTACGCCAAGGCCGAGACCGAGATTCTGAGCGACCTCCTCGCCGCCATAGCCGCCGAAGCGGAATGGCTGGCGCAGGCCGATGACGCCCGCTTCATGAACGAGGTCGCGCTGAGGATGCAGGATTGAGCGCGGCCGATCTGCTGGGATCGGTCATTGCGCACCTCATCGCCGCCCCGGATTTCCGCGGCAAGGACTGGCTGCTCCGACAGCTGTTGAGGCCGCTAACGGGGCGATTCCTTCGCTCCGGCTACGGACCTTGGCTGCGGGTCGACGCCGCCGACGCGACGTGCCGCTTCAGCCTGCGCTGCACCCGCGACTACGATCCGGTCTTCGCAGAGGTCGACCGGCTCCGGCCGGGCATGGCGTTCATCGACGTGGGCGCCAATGCCGGGCTTTTCACGATCGTCGGGGCCGAGCGCGTGCGCGATGCCGGGGCAGTGGTGGCGTTCGAGCCCAACCCGCCCGCCTTCGCCGCGCTGACCGCCAACCTGGGCCGCAACGGAGTGCGGAACGCCCACGCCTTCGAACTTGCCCTCGGCCCGGAAACGGCGAGCGTCGCCTTCGACCCCGGACCCGCCGGCCATAGCGGCAAGGCCCATCTTGCAGCCGCCGGACCGCTGCGGGTGGAGCAGGCGGGGCCGGAAAAGGTCCTTGCGCTGCTGGATCCACTGATCGGCGAGCGGCCGACAATGATAAAGATCGACGTCGAGGGCGCCGAGGCGCGAGTCGTCGAGGCGCTCGGCCCGCTCCTGCGGCGCGCGCAGGTGGAGACCGCCATCGTCGAGATCGATAGCGGCAACCTGGCCCGCTTCGGCGCCGCACCGGAGGCGGTCTATGCCGCGATGAGCCGCTTCGGGTTCGGCCCGAGGCGCGGGCCCGGCGCCGCCGAGCATTATGACGAAGTCTTCGCGCGCTCCGGGCCGCCAGCTTGAG
>DASZEO010000473.1:0-2189 GCA_035940755.1 Allosphingosinicella sp.
CCCGAGCCGAGGACGATGAGGTCGTAAGAGTCAGCCATTTCCAGCTTCTTTCATCCGGCGGCCCAGAAACACCCCGAGTAACCCGCCGAGGAGAAATAAACCGCCGGCGGCGGCACCCTCTTCTCCGGCGAGCCGAACGACGTTGTCGAGGTCGTACGTGTAGCCGCTGCAATCCGCGCAGAAGGTCGTCGCGTTCCAATAGATCGCCACCGCCACGTCCACCGCGACAATGGCGCCAAGCAGGAGAAGGAGCGTTCGGATCAAGCCAGCATCCCCAGCGGGTTCTCGACCAGGCGCTTGAAGGCCTGCATCAGCCGAGCGCCGTCGGCGCCGTCGATGGCGCGGTGGTCGAAGCTCCCGGTCGCGCTCATCACCGTGGCGATCTGCAGGCTGTCGTTGATGACGTAGGGCCGCTTCTCGCCCGCGCCGATCGCCATGATCATGCCCTGCGGCGGGTTGATGACGGCATCGAAGGCCTTGATCCCGAACATCCCCATGTTCGAGATCGACGCCGTCCCCCCCTGATATTCGTGGGGCTGGAGCTTGCCTTCCTTGGCGCGGGCGGCGAGCTCGCCCATCTCCCTGCAGATCACAGAGAGCGACTTGGCGTCCGCGCCGGCGATGATGGGCGTAATGAGGCCGTTCGGGATAGACACCGCGACCGAGACGTCGGCGCGGCTGTATTTGAGCAACTGGTCGCCGGAGATCGAGACGTTGCACTCCGGCACCTCGATGAGCGCTACTGCGAGCGCCTTGATCAGCATGTCGTTGACCGACAGCTTGACGCCGCGGCTCTCCAGACCCTTGTTGAGCTCGGACCGAAGCCTGAGCAGGGCGTCGAGCTGGATGTCGACGGTCAGGTAGATGTGCGGGATCGTCTGCTTGGCCTCGGTCAGGCGGCGCGCGATCGTCTTGCGCATGTTGGAGAGCTTGACTGCCTCGTGCGGAATG
This sequence comes from Allosphingosinicella sp., assembly GCA_035940755.1. Taxonomy (GTDB): domain Bacteria; phylum Pseudomonadota; class Alphaproteobacteria; order Sphingomonadales; family Sphingomonadaceae; genus Allosphingosinicella. The sequence continues at coordinate 952 of DASZEO010000473.1, forward strand.
TCCGTTTCGACCACAGCCGGCGCCGTAGTGGCGGGCGCTGGTGCGGCGGGAGCAGCAGCGGGCGCGGGTGCGGGCGCGGGGGCCTTGCCGCCAGCCGCGTCGATGTCGGCCTTGACGATACGCCCGCCGGGGCCGGAACCGGTCAGCGCGGCCAGGTCGATGCCCTGCGCCTGCGCCAGGCGGCGCGCCAGAGGGCTGGCCTTAACGCGCTCGCCGGCGGCCGGTTCAGGCGCGGCGCTCGGGGTTGCGGGCGGAGGCGCCGGCACTGCAGCGGGCGCCGGCGTGGCCGGCTGACCGGCGCCGGTTTCGCCGCCGTCCTTCGCCACCGGCTCCTTCGCCGCGGCCGGAGCCGAAGCGGCCGCCCCTGCATCCTCTCCCTCTTCGGCGATAAGCGCGATGACGGTGCCGACCTTCACCTCGTCCGTCCCCTCCGGCACCAGGATTTTGGCGACCGTCCCTTCATCGACGGCTTCGAACTCCATGGTGGCTTTGTCGGTCTCGATTTCGGCGAGAATGTCGCCCGAGGCGACGCTGTCACCCTCCTTCACCAGCCATTTGGCGAGCGTGCCCTCCTCCATCGTCGGGGAAAGGGCCGGCATCTTGAGCTCGATCGGCATGGAAGGATGCTTTCCGTTGGAGCGAGGGACGCGAATGCCCAAACAGCAAAGCCATGGCCGCGGTCAAGGGCGAGGCTTGCGCCGGCGGGCCTTCTGGCGCACCGTTCGGCGGCGGAGGGGGCCATGCGCTCGTATCTGGTGGTGATGGACGAGACCGAAGAGGCGCAAGCGGCCTTGCGCTTCGCCGCCCGCCGCGCCGCGCGCACCGGCGGCGGAGTCGAGATCCTCGCGCTGATCCCGCAGCAGGAATTCGTCCAGTGGAGCGGCGTCCAGGCAGCGATGGAGGAAGAGGCGCGCCTGCGCGCCGAGGCGATGGTCGTTCAGGCGTCGAGCGCGATCGCCGAGGAGGCGGGAATCAAGCCGTCGATCACCGTCCGCCAGGGCGATCCCGTCAAGGCGGTGAGCGAATTGCTCAAGGAGCGCGAGGACATCTCCGCCCTGGTCCTGGCGGCCGCTCGCGACGGCGGGCCCGGCCCACTGATCAGCCACTTCGCCGGAACGGTGGCGGGAAGCCTGCCCTGCCCGCTGATGATCGTCCCCGGCGCGATGTCCGCGGAAGCGCTGGACCGCCTGAGCTAGGCTCTAGCCGCGCTCCCCCGGCGGCGGCCGACGCGGCGGCGG
>DASZEO010000474.1:0-3941 GCA_035940755.1 Allosphingosinicella sp.
TGGGCGCCAGCGATCCTGCGACGATCGAGGTCAGCTGATAGGCGATCGACACGCCCGAATAACGGATGCGGGTCGGGAACAGCTCGGTGATGAACGCCGCCTGCGGCCCGTACATCGCGCCGTGGAGCACCAGGCCGACGATGAGGGCGCCGTAAATGGCCAGGTTCTCGCCGCTCCCGAGCAGGCCGAACAGGGCGAAGCTCCAGCCGGCGAGGCCGAAGGCGCCGAAGGCGTAGACGGGTCGCCGGCCGATACGGTCGGAAAGGCGGGCGAACAAAGGAATGGCGAAGAACTGCATCGCCGCACCGATCAGCAGCGCGTTGAGCGCCAGGCTCCGGCTCTCCGCCGCCACGTCGACCAGATAGGTGAGGGAGAAGACGGTGAGGATGTAATAGGAGATGTTCTCGCCGACGCGCAGCCCGGCGCCGAGCAGGACCGCCCGCGGCCGCTCGCGGAACACCTCGATCGCCGGCAGCCTCGGCGGCGCCTTCGCTTCCTCGACCGCCTGCTCGAACAGACGGCTCTCGCTGATCCGGTTGCGGATGTACCAGCCGATGACGACCAGCACCGCCGACAGCAGGAACGGGACACGCCACCCCCAGTCGAGGAAGTCGGCTTCCTCCTGAACACCGGCCATCAGCGCGAGAACGCCCGCGGCGAGCAGATTGCCCGCCGGCACGCCCGCCTGCGGCCAGCTCGCCCAGAAGCCGCGCCGGGCGGCGTCGCCGTGCTCGGCCGCCATCAGCACCGCGCCGCCCCATTCCCCGCCCACCGCGAAACCCTGCACGAGGCGAAGCAGGATCAAAGCGATCGGCGCCCAGATGCCGATCCGGGCGTAGGTTGGAAGCGCGCCGATCAGCACGGTCGCGAGCCCCATCAGGACCAGGCTCAGCATCAGCAGCCGCTTGCGCCCCACGCGGTCGCCGAAATGGCCGAAGACGATGCCGCCGACGGGCCGCGCGACGAACCCCAGCGCATAAGTGGCGAAGGCGAGCAGGGTGCCCGTCAGCGGGTCGTATTCGGGGAAGAACAGCCGGTTGAAAACCAAAGCCGCGGCCGAGCCGTAGAGGAAGAAATCGTACCATTCCACCGTCGTGCCGACGAGGCTCGCCAGCACCACCCGCCGCAGCGGCGTCGCTCCTGCCCTGGGCGCCTCGGCGGCCATGGATCCCCTCCCCCTCCTCAGGCCCCGCAGGTCCAGATGCCGGCAAGCTCCTGCTGCATCCGGGTGCGGCGGTTGGTGACGGTGATCCGTGCCGGCCAGCTCGACGCCTCCTGCGCGGCCGTTCCCGCAGGCGAGCTTCGGCCGATGCTGACGCTGAGCGGCGGCGCCTCGAAGAAGCCGCCCGTGGGACCGACCGGAGCGGCGGCGAACAGGCGCAGCGCGTGGCCCTGGACGCGAACGATCGCCGCGCCGCCGGCCGCCGCCAGCAGCAGTCGACCGTCGCTGGCGAAGGCGCAGCCGGCGCCGAGCACGCCGCCGCGCTCCAGGTCCTCGGGCGAAAGCGGCTGCAGGCGCGCCGAAGCGCTGAGGTCCTGCTTTTCCGCCTGCGGCGTCGACAGCCGCTCGATCTGGCTCTGGGTGGCGTTGCCCTCCTCACGCCCGCCGCCGCCGCACGCAGCCGGCAGCAGCAGCAGGAGGGAGAGCGGCCAACGCGGGCGCATCAATAGCCCATCAGCGCCAGCACCTCGCGGCGGCTGCGCTCGTCCTCGCGGAACACCCCCATCATCCGGCTGGTGGTCATCATCACCCCCGGCGTCGACACGCCCCGCGCCGTCATGCAGGCATGGGTCGCTTCAACGACGACCGCGACGCCCTGGGGCTTGAGGTGGGCCCAGATCGTGTCCGCCACCTGCGCCGTCAGCCGCTCCTGGACCTGGAGCCGGCGGGCGAAGCCGTGAAGCACCCGCGCCAGCTTCGAAATCCCAACCACCCGGTCGCTGGGCAGATAGGCGATCGCCGCCTTGCCGATGATCGGCGCAAGGTGGTGCTCGCAATGCGACTGGAACGGGATGTCCTTCAACAGCACGATCTCGTCATAGCCGCCGACTTCTTCGAAGGTGCGGCTCAGGTGCCGCGCCGGGTCCTCGCCATAGCCGCTGGCATATTCACGCCAGGCGCGGGCGACCCGCCGCGGCGTGTCCAGAAGGCCCTCGCGCTCCGGATCGTCGCCCGCCCAGCGGATCAGCGTTCGCACCGCCTCTTCGACGTCGCGGGGAACGCGGACCGGGTCCGGCTCTCCGATCAGGTCGCCGTCTTCGGGTTCGGGGTGGTCGCCGTCCATGCTTCGCCTCCGTGACGCGGGCCGAATACACGCGGCGCCGGTTCAGCGAAACTCCCGAGGCGGCGGGTCAGCGCGGGCCGCGGCCCTGCCCGGGGGGGTCGGCGTAACGGCCGTCGTCGCTGTCGCTGTAGCCGCCGCGGCAGTCGCGGCCGCGCCCGGCCGGGTCGCCGTAGCGTCCGCTGTCATTGTCGCTGCACTCGCCGCCGCCGCGCCCGCCGCCGCGGCCTTGCCCCGGCGGGTCGGCGTAGCGGCCGCTGTCATTGTCGCTATAGCCGCCCTGCCCCCCGCCGCGGCCCTGCCCGGGCGGGTCGGCGTAACGGCCCTCGTCGCTGTCGCTGTAGCCGCCCTGCCCGCCGCCGCGGCCACGCCCGGCCGGATCGCCGTAGCGCCCGGTGTCGTTGTCGCTGTAGCCGCCGCCTCCGCCACGGCCACGTCCCGGCGGGTCGCCGTAGCGCCCGGTGTCGTTGTCGCTGTAGCCGCCGCCTCCGCCGCTGGCCCAGCCGCCGCCGCCGGCGGGGTCGTAGGGGTCCGAATCGCTCGGCCCGGTGACGCACCCGGTGAGGGTGAGGAAGGAACCGGCGCCGACTGCCCCGCCGCCGACTCGGCGGAGGAAGGAGCGCCTGCTGATCTTGCGGGTCGGCTTCATCGATCTTGCTCCCGATCGTGAGGACGCGCCAAGCTTCTGCTCCGGAACGGCTCCGCGCAAGCCTTTTCGGCGCGCCGAGTGCCGGCGGCGGAGCCTGCGCCGCAGCGGGAACAGTCGAAATTCGATCATTGTGGTTCAAGGAGAGGCTGGCAGACTGGCGCTGAAGGTGATTAAGAGCGCCCATGAACTATTTCCCAATGATCACCCTCGTTCTGATCCTCGTGTTTTTCGCCGTCGGCGCCGCCCTGCTGCCCGAAATCCGCGAACGGCTGCGCGGGTTGCGCGGCCGCGCCGCCGACGAACGCCACGTCATCAAGCCGACCGAGGGCGACCGGACGCCGCCGCCGCGCCCGAACCTGGTGCGCGAACCCAGCGAGGCGGAGGAACAGCCGCCGCAGTCGGGCGATGCCGGTGGGCCGGGAGGCGCGGCCGGCCCCTAGGGGCGGGCGAAGCCGGGTTGCGGATGGCGGCTTAGCCCGACCATGAACCCGATCAGATCAGGATGAAGTCGCTCATGGTGAGGGTCGTGACGTTCTCGAGCGTCGCAATCAGCACCGGCGCGGAGTCGAGCCCGGCGCCATCGGCATCATACCAGAGGCGCGCGTTGGTGGTCTCGAAGTGCAGGTTGGGGGCGCTGCCGCTTCCCGAGGAAATGCCCGCTCCCACCGTCAGAGTGACATTCGCCCCGAAAACGGCGTCGTCGATCTCCAGCTTGTCGAACCCGCTCGTGAAGTCGGTGATGACGTCGGCTTCCCAATAGTTGTGGCTGGTGCCGTTCGATCCGTCCTCGAGCCGGAAGCGATCGTTACCGTCGCCGCCGGTCATGATGTCGGCGCCGGAGCCGCCGATCAGCGTGTCGTTGCCGCCGACACCCTTGAGGACATCGTCCGAAAGGCCGCCGTCGATCAAATTGTCCAGCGCGTTGCCGGCGATCGAATCGTCAAAAGCGGTGCCCGTGACATTCTCGATTGAATAGAAACGGTCATTCTTCGCGACGCCGTCGTTGTTGG
>DASZEO010000475.1:0-2327 GCA_035940755.1 Allosphingosinicella sp.
GTCGCCGAGATAGACGATCCGTTTCCGGCCGAGCCGCGCGAGGTGCAAAGTCGCCCGGCGCCCGCCGCCGAGATTGTCGGACCCCACCGAACAATAAGCCTGGTCCGGCAGCTGGGCCCCCCAGACCACGAACCGCCCCTCGGTCTCGGCAAGGCGATTGAAGGCGCGGTGAAGCGAGCTTTGGCCGAGAAAGACGACGCCGTCGGCGCGGCTCGTCCCCATCGCGGCCGAAAGGTCGTCGAAGCTGGTCGGAGCGAAATGGCTGACGAGCAGATCGCAGCCGCGCTCGCGTGCCGCGTCGCCAAGGCCGGCGACGAGTTCGAGAAAGAAGGGGTCGTCGAGCTGCGTGTCGCGGCCCTGCGGCCGCGGCACCACCAGCGCGATGGTGCCGGTGGCGCCGATCGGGCCGGCCGGCATGTAGCGCCGGAAGGGGTAATTGTGCTCGCGCGCCAGCTTCCAGATCAGCTGCTTGGTGCGGCTGTTGACGGAAGGGCTGTCGTTGAGCGCCCGCGACGCCGTCGATATCGACACTCCGGCGAGCGCCGCGATATCTTCAAGCCTGGTGCTCTTCCGGCTCATCCTGCAAAAAGTTGCCGCAAATGTTGCAGCGCGCAAGTGAAAAGATGGAGGAATTCATGAGACTGGTCGTGCTGCTCGCTCTCCTCCTCTTTGCGGCGCCGGCCATTGCCGAGCCCGTGGCCAGCGCCTCTTCGCCGGAAGGAGTCCTGTCGGTCCAGCTCGACATCGACGGCGACGGGCGCCTGTCCTACTCCGTTCGCCGCCTTGGCACGGACATCATCGCGCCCTCGCGCCTCGGCTTCCTTCTGCTCAACGCACCGAAGCTGGAACGCAATTTCGCTCTCGCCCAACAATCGAGCCGCAGCTTCGACGAGACCTGGGAGCAGCCCTGGGGCGAGCGCCGCTACATCCGCAACCGGTACAACGAGCTTCGCGCCCGCTTCACCGAGCGCAGCGGGCTTCGCCGGAGCATCGATGTCGTGTTCCGCCTTTACGACGACGGCCTCGGCTTCCGCTACGAATTCCCCGACCAGCCGAACCTCGGAAGCGTCGAGATCACCGACGAACTTACCGAGTTCGCGGTGGCGCAGCCGGCGACGGCGTGGTGGATCCCCGGGTTCGAATGGAATCGCGAGGAATATCTCTACAATCGCACCCCGATTGCCGAAGTCGGCATTGCCCAGACGCCGATGACGATCCGCACCGAAGACGGACTTCATATCGCGTTCCACGAGGCCGCCTTGATCGACTATTCCGGCATGAACCTCGCCTCGATGGGCCATGGCCGCTTTCGCGCCGCGCTGACGCCCGGCACCGACGGCGCCAAGGTCCGGCGCCAGGCGCCGTTCACGACGCCGTGGCGGACGCTGCAGATCGCCGACAGCGCCGCCGCGCTGGCGATGAGCAACCTCATCCTCAACCTCAACGAGCCGAACCGGCTCGGCGACGTCTCATGGGTGCACCCGATGAAATATGTCGGCGTGTGGTGGGAGATGCACCTCGACCGGAGCACTTGGGCTTCCGGGCCGCGCCACGGCGCGACCACCGCGAACGTGCGCCGCCACATCGACTTCGCCGCGGCGAACGGTTTCGACGGAGTCCTGGTCGAAGGGTGGAACGTCGGCTGGGACGGCGACTGGTTCGGCAACGGACAGGATTTCAGCTTCACCCAACCCTATCCCGATTACGACCTCGAAGGCCTCGCCGCCTACGCGCGCCAGCGCGGCGTGCGGCTGATCGGCCACAACGAGACGTCGGGCTTCGCGGCCCATTACGAAGAGCAGATGGAGGACGCCTTCGCGCTCTATCAGCGGCTCGGCATTCCTGCGGTGAAGACCGGCTACGTGGCCGATGCCGGCCAGAACAAGGTCCGCGGCCCCGACGGCCGAATCCATTATGCCTGGCATGAGGGGCAGGCGATGAACCAGCATCACCTGCGCGTCATCGAAGCGGCCGCCCGCCACCACATCGCGATCAACGCGCACGAACCGACGAAGGACACCGGCCTCAGGCGGACCTACCCGAACATGATCTCGCGCGAGGGCGCGCGCGGCATGGAATATTCGGCGTGGGGCAATCCGGGCAACCCGCCGGAGCACGAGGCGAACCTGGTGTTCACGCGCCTGCTCGCCGGGCCGATGGATTACACGCCCGGCATCTTCGGCATGCAGACGCGCTCGCCGGACGGAGTCCAGACCACCTGGGCCAAGCAGCTCGCCCTTTACGTCGTCATCTATTCGCCGCTGGTCATGGCCGCCGACCTGCTCGAGAATTACGAGGCCAATCCGCGGCCCTTCCAGTTCATCCGG
>DASZEO010000476.1:0-3542 GCA_035940755.1 Allosphingosinicella sp.
TCATTGTGCGGGGCGCCCGGGAAATTGCGGCTGATCCAGTCGCGGTCGCGGGTCCAGCCCGCCGCCTCGACCAGGCGGTCGATGCGCTGCTGATAGGCGGCATAATGGCGGTCGAGCGTCTCGCTGCCGTGATCGAAGTACAGGCGGTGCCGGCCCGGGCGCGGCAGGGCGGAGCGCAGATAGGCCTCGAACGCGCTCGCGACGGCCTCGCGGTCCTCGTCGGACAATTCGCCGCCTTCCGGCGGCAGGAGCAGCGGCCAGTGGGTGGAGACCATCCCCGCGCTGCCGAAGACGCGCGGATATTCGGCCAGGGCGTAGAGCGAGATCAGCCCGCCCATGCTCGACCCCATGATCGAAGTGCGGTCCCGCTGCGGAGCGGTGTTGTAGCTGCGGTCGATGAACGGCTTCAGCTCCCGAACGATGAAGCGCAGATAGCCGTCCGACAGCGGATCGCCGCCATAGAGGCCGCGCACCCGATCCATGTACCGCTCCGGCAGCCGGTCGAACGCCTTTGACGGGACATATTCGCGAAGGCGCGCGGGCGTGTTCCAGATGCCGACGACGATGGTCGGTCGGATCGCCCCTTGCGTCATCAGGCGGGCGACCGCCTCGTCGACGCCCCATTCCTTGCCGCCGTAGCCGGTGGCGGGATCGAACAGGTTCTGGCCGTCGTGCATGTAGAGGACGGAATAAGGCGGTCCGGACGGATCGTAGTTCGGCGGCAGCCACACGGTGACGTTGCGCGGCGCGGCATAGCCCGACGGGAAGTTGCGGTAATGCACGAGCCGCCCGACCACCGGCGGCTCCTGCGCCGCGGCCGGCGCGGCCGGGGCGAGGCCGGCCACGAGCAGGGCCAGCAGCAGTGCCGCGAGCCGCATCGGCCTAGCGCCCGAGCGCGACAAAGCGGACGGCCTGGCCGCCGCCCGGCGCGAGCCGGAGAGTGAGCGCGTCGGCGCTGGTGACGTTGCGCTCCTCGATGACGATGTCCTGCCGGTTGGTGCGGTAATCCGCCGCTGCGCCGTCGCGGTAGATCTGCGCGCGGTAGCGGCGGCCGGGCGTCAGGAAGGAGAGCGGGACGTTCAGCACCCGGCCCTCCTCGTCGGTGAGCGAGCCGAGATACCAATTCTCGCTCCGGCGGTCCTTGCGCGCGATGGTGACGAAATCGCCGATCTCGCCGTTCAGCACCAGGCTCTCCGACCAGTCGACCGGCACGTCCCTGATGAACTGGAACGGCCGCGGATTGGCCTCGTAATTCTCGAGCAGGTCGGCGGCCATGACCAGAGGGGAATAAATGACGACGTAGAGGGCGAGCTGCTTGGCCCAGGTGGTCTGCACGCCTCCGGGCGCGCGCGTCTGCATGCCGAAAATGCCCGGCGTGTAATCCATCGGCCCGGCGAGCAGGCGCGTGAAGACAAGGTTGGCCTCGTGCTCGGGCGGGTTGCCCGGATTGCCCCACGCCGAATATTCCATGCCGCGCGCACCCTCGCGCGAGATCATGTTCGGATAGGTGCGCCTGAGGCCGGTGTCCTTGGTCGGTTCGTGCGCGTTGATCGCGATGTGGTGGCGGGCGGCCGCTTCGATGACGCGCAGGTGGTGCTGGTTCATCGCCTGCCCCTCGTGCCAGGCATAATGGATTCGGCCCTCGGGGCCGCGCACCTTGTTCTGGCCGGCATCGGCCACGTAGCCGGTCTTCACCGCCGGAATGCCGAGCCGCTGGTAGAGCGCGAAGGCGTCCTCCATCTGTTCCTCGTAATGGGCCGCGAAGCCCGACGTCTCGTTGTGGCCGATCAGCCGCACGCCGCGCTGCCGGGCGTAGGCGGCGAGCCCTTCGAGGTCGTAATCGGGATAGGGCTGGGTGAAGCTGAAATCCTGGCCGTTGCCGAACCAGTCGCCGTCCCAGCCGACGTTCCAGCCTTCGACCAGGACTCCGTCGAAGCCGTTGGCGGCGGCGAAGTCGATGTGGCGGCGCACGTTCGCCGTGGTCGCGCCGTGGCGGGGCCCGGAAGCCCAGCTGCTCCGATCGAGGTGCATCTCCCACCACACGCCGACATATTTCATCGGGTGCACCCACGACACGTCGCCAAGCCGGTTCGGCTCGTTGAGATTGAGGATGAGGCTGCTCATCGCCAGCCCGGCGGCGCTGTCCGCGACCTGCAGCGTCCGCCACGGCGTCGGGAAAGGCGCCTGGCGCCGGACCTTGGCGCCGTCGGTACCGGGCGTTAGCGCGGCGCGAAAGCGGCCATGGCCCATCGAGGCAAGGTTCATGCCCGAATAGTCGACCAAAGCCGCTTCGTGGAAGGCGATGTGAAGCCCGTCCTCGGTGCGGATGGTCATCGGCGTCTGGGCCACGCCCACTTCGGCGATCGGCGTGCGGTTGTAGAGATATTCCTCGCGATTCCATTCGAAGGCGGGGATCCACCAAGCCGTGGCCGGCTGCGCCACGGCGAACTCGGTGAGTTCGTCGGTGATCTCGACGGTCCCGAGGTTGGGCTGGTCGGGGAATTCGTAGCGGAAGCCGAGGCCGTCGTCGTAGAGCCGAAAGACGATATCGATGCTCCGCCGAAGCCCGTTGCGCTCTGTAAAGCGGGCGCGAAGCTCGTTGTATCGGTTGCGGATGTAGCGGCGCTCGCCCCACGGCTGCTCCCAGGTTTCATCGAAGCTGCGGCTCGACTGCGCGGCGAGAGCGAAATTGCGTTCCAGCTTCGGTGCGTTCAGCAGGAGGAAGCCGAGGCGCGAGGGCGCGATGATCTCGGTGCCCAGGCGCCGCACTGAATAGGCGATGCGCCCGTCGCCGTCGACGTCGAGCTGGACCGAGAGGACTCCCTCGGGCGAAGAGCCGCTCGCGACCGGCTCGGCAAGGGCCGGCGCGGCAAAGAGGAGGAGAGCGAGCAGCATCACCAGTTTCATGAATTCCTCCATCTTTTCGCTTGCGCGCTGCAACATTTGCGGCAACTTTTTGCAGGATGAGCCGCAAGAGCACCAGGCTTGAAGATATCGCGGCCCTTGCCGGGGTGTCGATATCGACGGCCTCGCGGGCGCTTAACGACAGCCCCTCCGTCAACAGCGGCACCAAGCAGCTGATCTGGAAGCTGGCGCGCGAGCACAATTATCCGTTCCGGCGCTACATGCCAGCCGGCCCGATCGGCGCCACCGGCACGATCGCGCTGGTGGTGCCGCGGCCGCAGGGGCGGGACACGCAGCTCGACGATCCCTTCTTCCTCGAGCTCGTCGCCGGCCTCGGCGATGCGGCGCGCGAGCGCGGCTGCGACCTGCTCGTCAGCCATTTCGCTCCGACCAGCTTCGACGACCTTTCCGCCGCAATGGGGACGAGCCGCGCCGACGGCGTCGTCTTCCTCGGCCAAAGCTCGCTTCACCGCGCCTTCAACCGCCTTGCCGAGACGGAGGGGCGGTTCGTGGTCTGGGGGGCCCAGCTGCCGGACCAGGCTTATTGTTCGGTGGGGTCCGACAATCTCGGCGGCGGGCGCCGGGCGACTTTGCACCTCGCGCGGCTCGGCCGGAAACGGATCGTCTATCTCGGCGAC
>DASZEO010000477.1:0-6116 GCA_035940755.1 Allosphingosinicella sp.
GCGCCAAGCCGCGCACGCGGCAGGCGGCGGCGCCGGAGCCGGACCTCGACGACCTGCTCTGGACCATCGCTGCGGCGCGCATCCTCCTCGGCCCGGCGATGAGCATCCAGGCGCCGCCCAACCTCTCCCCCGGCGCCTACCCGCGGCTCGTCGCGGCCGGATTGAACGACTGGGGCGGCGTCTCCCCGGTGACGCCGGACCACGTGAACCCCGAGGCGCCCTGGCCGCATCTCGATGACCTGGCCGCGCGCACGGCGGAGGCCGGCAAGGTGCTGGTGCAGCGCCTGCCGGCCTATCCAGACCATGTCCGAGCGCCCGATACGTGGTTCGCACCTGCGGTCGCCACAGTCGTGCGACGCGCCAGCGACGCCGAGGGCTTCGCGCGCGGCGACGACTGGTCGCCAGGCGAGGTGCGGCTGCCGGTGCTGCCGGCGCCGCGCCTGGCCGCGGCGGATGCCGCGCTCGCCCGCACGGTCGAACAGGCGGCCGGCGGCACGCGGCTCGATCCGCCCGCGATCATACGCCTCTTCGCCGCACGCGACGCCGACCAGGCGCATGTGACCTCGGCGGCGGATGCGCTGCGCGCCGCGGTCTCCGGCGAGACCATCCGCTACGTCGTGAACCGCAACATCAACTACACCAATATCTGCACTTACCGCTGCCGTTTCTGCGCGTTCAGCAAGGGCAGGACGCACGAGGCGCTGCGCGGCCCGGCCTACGATCTCGATCATGCCGAGATCCTCCGCCGCGCCGAGGAGGCTTGGGCGCGCGGCGCGACCGAGGTCTGCCTGCAGGGCGGCATCCATCCGGACTACACGGGCGAGACCTATATCGGCATCTGCGGGGCCATCCGCGCAGCGCTGCCGGGCATGCACATCCACGCCTTCTCGCCCCTCGAGGTGACGCAGGGCGCGGCGACGCTCGGCCTGCCGCTGCGCGACTACCTGGCGCAGCTGCGGGCGGCCGGCCTCGGCTCCCTGCCGGGCACCGCAGCGGAGATCCTGGACGACGCGATCCGGGCGGTCATCTGCCCAGACAAGGTCACCACGGCCGAGTGGCTGGAGGTGGCGCGCACGGCGCATTCCCTCGGCCTGCGCAGCACGGCCACCATCATGTTCGGCCATGTCGAGGGGCCGCTGCATTGGGCGCGCCATCTGCTGGCGCTGCGCGACCTGCAGGCCGAGACGGGCGGCTTCACCGAATTCGTGCCGCTGCCCTTCGTCCATATGGAAGCGCCTATGTACCTCCGCGGCCAGGCGCGGCGCGGCCCGACCTTCCGGGAGGCGCTGCTGATGCACAGCGTCGCGCGCCTCGTCCTGAACCCGCATGTCACGAATATCCAGACGAGCTGGGTGAAGATGGGGCCGGAGGGCGCGAAGCACGCGCTGCAGGCGGGTGCCAACGACCTCGGCGGCACGCTGATGAACGAGAGCATCAGCCGCGCCGCCGGCACCCAGCACGGCCAGGAATTCCCACCCGAAGCCATGGAGGCGCTGATCCGCGGCATCGGCCGCGTGCCGCAGCAGCGGACGACGCTCTACGGCACGCCGCCTGAGGCGCAACGGCGTGCATCCTATGCAGCAGCCGAACTCGCCCCCGTCCTGCAGACGGCGCCGCGCAAGAAGATGCACGCTTAGCAGGGGCGCTGCCCCCCGCACCCCTCCAAAGACCGAAGGGCCTTTGAAAAACAGGGGTCAGAGACCGGACAATATGCCCGCCTCGCGCAGCCAGGCGAGGGTGCGGGTTCCGCGTGCCACGTCGAGCCGGGCGAACATCGCCACATCCGCCGGGTGGTCGATATCCATGGCGAGGCCGGGCAGGCGCACCACGCGCGGCTCCAGCCCCCGCGCCCGCGCCGCCGCCAGATGCGGGAAATAGCTGTCATCGCCGAAGCGCAAAGGCACGACGCCGGGCGGCGAGAGCACCACGCCGTTTGAGCCTTTCTCGTCATGCGCCGGCGCGATGGTGAAGGCGGGCGCCGGGCCGTGCGCCGCGGCGAGCGCCTCCACCTCGGCCGCGGTCACCGCGGGAACGTCGCCAGGCACGGTGAGCACGCCCGTCGCGCCCTCCGCCGCCAGGACCCGCGCCGCCGCGGTGACGCTGCCGGTATGGCCCTCCCGCGCGCCCTTGGTGATGACCCGCGCGCCGCGCCGGCGCGCCTCCGCCGCTGCCCATGCATCGAGCGTCACCACGGACATGCCGGCGAGGCCCCGCGCGACGCAGAGGGCGTCCAGCACCTCGGCCACCATGACCCGCATCAGCGCGACGCGCTCCGCGGGCGAGAGCAGCGGCGAGAGGCGTTGCTTCGACCCCTCCATCTCCTTGACCGGCAGGATGGCCCAGAGGCTCACCGCAGCGCCTCCGCCGCGGCGAGCACCGTGCGCGCCAGCGCCACCTTGTCCTCAAGGCTCCGCATCAGCGTCGCCGCAGGGAAGACCCGCGCCGCGATGCCGCTTGCGTCGTCGCCTTCCTCCATGACGAAGCCGTCCAGCAGCGCGCCGTAATGCGCGGCGACGGCGGCCGCGGTCGGGGGCGTGCCGAGCTCGGCGAACATCTTCGCCGTCGGCCCCTTCACCGCCTGCCCGGCGATAATCGGGGAGACGGCAATCACCGGCGCGCCGCAGCTCGCGATAGCCCCCCGCAGGCCCGGCATCGCCAGGATGGGCCCGATGCTGATGAATGGGTTGCTCGGGCAGATCACCACGGCACGTGGCCCGGCCTGCAGCGCCGCCAGCACCTCCGGCTGCGGCCGAGCCGTCGCGGCGCCGGCGAACTCGATCGCCCGCACCGCCGGGGCGGCGCGTCGGCGGACGAACCAATCCTGGAATTCGATCCAGCCCTCCTCGCTGCAGATCCGCGTGCGAACGGGGTCGTCGCTCATCGGCAGGATGCGCGGGCCGATGCCGAACCGGCGCCGCATGCTGTCGGTGACGGCGGAAAGCGTCTCGCCGCCGCGCAGCCGTTCGGTGCGCAGCACATGCAAGGCCAGGTCGCGGTCGCCGAGGCGGAACCAGCCCTCGCCACCGAGCGCCTGCAACGTTTCCATGAAGGCCCAGCTCTCGTCGGCGCGGCCCCAGCCGAGCCTCGGGTTGTCGAGGCTGGCAAGGGTGTAAGTGAGCGTGTCGATGTCCGGGCAGATGGTCAGCCCGTAATGCTCGAAATCGTCGCCCGTGTTGGCGACGATCAGCAGCTTTTCCAACGGCAGCACATGCGAGAGGCCGAGCGCCAGCTTCGCCCCGCCGATCCCGCCCGAGAGCGCGACGATCACCGGAACAGGTCCTCCTCCGCCGTCCGCAGCAGGGCCGCCGCCGGCGCGGGCGGCGCGTCCCAGGCGAGGCCGCGCAGCAGCACCGCCGGCCAGCCCTCCGCGCCCTGCCCCATGACGAGACCGGCGGCGGCCGCGATCTCGTCGGCGAAGCCGGTCATGCTGACCTGCAGCGCCCGGCCGAACAGGTCCAGCCGGCCGCGCAAGTCGAGCAGCGCCGGCAGCCCCGCCGCGCCGATCGCGATCCCCACGGTGCCGCGCCGCCAGGCGCGGCCGAAGCTGTCGGTGATCACCACCGCCAGGCCGAGCCGCGCCGAGAGGCGCGCAGCGCTGGCGTCGGGATCGACCGGCAGCAGCAGCGCATGGCCCTCCTGTCCCAGGTTCGACTGGTCGATGCCGGCATTCGCCATGACGAAGCCAAGGCGGTGCTCGACGATGACGAGGTTCGGCCGCGCGCGCACGACACGTACGGATTCCGCCAAGATCAGCTCGACCAGCCGCGGGTCCTTGCCGGTCTCGGCGGCGAGCCGCCACGCCGCGGCGGAGGGTGTGACGGAGGCGAGCGGCACGCTCCGCCCCTCCGCCTTGCTCACCACCTTCTGCGCCAGGGCGAGCACGTCGCCCGGTTGCGGCGACAGGTCCGCGCGCGCCAGGGCATCGGCCAGCAGCGCGGCGAGGTCGTCGCCGGCCTGGACGAGGGGCAGGCCGGGAAGCGCCGTCAGGCGCAGCGCGTCGCTCACCCGAAGCGGCGCCGCAGCAGCGGCAGCACCTTGTCCCCATAGAGGCTCAGGAAGCGCGCCTGGTCCGGGCCCGGCGCGTGGAAGACGAGATGGTTGAAGCCGAGGCCGACATAGTAGGCGATCCTCTCCGCCTGCTCCTCCGGATCGTCCGAGACGATCCAGCGGCTGGCGGCGCGCTCGAGCGGCAGGGCAGCCGCCAGCCGCTCCATCTCCGCCGGGTCCTCGACCGACATCTTCTCCTCGGGCGAGAGGGCCAGCGCCGCCCAGTGCCGCGTATCCTCCATCGCCCGCTGCCGGTCGGTGTCGAAGGAGACCTTCACCTCGATCATCCGGTCATAGCCCGGCTTCGGCATGCCAGCCGCCGCGAGCCCCGCCGCAACATTCGGCAACAGCGTTTCGGTGTACAGTTCGGGCTGTTTGCCGGAAGTGCAAATGAAACCGTCGCCGCTGCGGCCGGCATATTTCGCCACCAATGCACCGGCGGCCGCGACATAGATGGGTACCGGCCTCATCGGCCGGTCGTAGATCGTCGCCTTATTCGTACGGTAGTACTGGCCCTCGAACGTCACTCGCTCCTCGGTCCAGAGGCGGCGGATCAGCTGCACCGCCTCGCGCAGCCGGGCGAAGCGTTCCTTGAATTCCGGCCAGGACGCGCCAGTGGCGGGCACCTCGTTCAGCCCCTCGCCGGTGCCGAGGCCGAGGATGACGCGGCCGGGATACATCGACCCCAGCGTGGCGATGGCTTGCGCTACAATCGAGGGATGGTAGCGGAAGGTCGGCGTGAGCACGCTGGTGCCCATCACCACCCGCCGGGTCCGCGCGCCGAGCGCGCCGAGCCAGACCAGCGAGTTGGGCGCATGCCCGTCGGTGTGCTTCCAGGGCTGGAAATGGTCGGAGACGAAGCAGGAATCGAATCCCGCCTGCTCCGCCAGCACGCCGAATTCGAGCAGCGCCGAGGGGGCGAACTGCTCGGCCGAGGCCTTGTACCCGAGCTTCAGCATGGACCCTCCCGCTTCATAGGTCCGCCAGGGCTTCCAGCATCGCGTCGCGGTGCCTGGTGTCACCATCCTCGGTCACCGGCTGGAGGCAGACATGCGTCGCGCCCGCCTCGAAATGGGCGCGCAGCCCGCGCTTCACCGCCTCGGCATCGCCCGAGAGCACCATGGCGTCGATGAACCGGTCGCTGCCGCCATCCGCCAGCTCGGCTTCGGTGAAGCCCAGCCGCAGCCAGTTGTTCACATAGTTCGGCAATGCCATGTAGCGCGCGAGTTCCCTACGGCCGAGCGCCCGGGCGCGGGCGCGGTCGGTCTCGACGCAGACCTTCTGCTCGACCGCCAGCACCTTGCCGGGGCCGAGGACCGTAGCGGCTTGCCGCGTATGCTCCGGCGTCACGTTGTAGGGCACGGCCCCGTCCGCCTGCGCCGCGGCGAGGGCAAGCATCTTCGGCCCGAGCGCCGCCAGCAGCACCGGGCCTTCCAGCGCCGCGTCGCCGCCCTTGCGAATGCCTTCGAGGTAGGCGCGCATGGCCGGCACCGGTTTTTCGTAGCGGTGGCCGCGCAGGCCCTCCACCAGCGGGATATGGCTGACGCCGAGGCCGAGGGCGAAGCGGCCGCCACGCAGCGCGTTCAGCGTCGCCAAAGCCCGCCGCGCCGTGAAGGCGTCACGCGCATAGATGTTGGCGATGGAGCTACCGATGGTGAGCCGTTCGCTGTTCGCCAGCAGGAAGCCGGCGAGCGCGATGGATTCGAAGCCGCGCGATTCCGGGTACCACAGCGTGCCGTAGCCATGGCCCTCGACGGTGCGCAGCAGGGCGCGCAGTCCGGCTGCGTCCAGCCGGTCGGTCGGGTACCATATGCCAACGCGTCCGAGCTCCATAGCCATCTCTCCCTTGTTCCATAGTATGAGCCGATGGAGCTAGGCCCGCCATCCACCGGGACGACTGTCCTGCACGGGTGCCAGCGGACGGCCATCGCCGGACGGCACTATTCACCACCAGCAGTATAGGAGCTCCCGTTACGGATCAGCGTGTCACACAATTCGACACACATTGCGCCCAGAGCGGTCCTTCGTGCCTCACTCCTGTGGTTTGAGGACGAGTCTTCGCAGGACCC
>DASZEO010000478.1:0-5086 GCA_035940755.1 Allosphingosinicella sp.
GCTTCGGCGATCTCGCGCGCGGACATGTCCTCGGCGATGTCGGCGCGGCATTCCTGCGCCACCGCGCTGCCGTTGAGGGCGGCGAGATTGAACCATTTGTGGGCCTCGATGAAGTCCACGGCTACTCCGCCGCTGCCGGTCGAATAAGCGATCCCGAGCTCGTAGAGCGCCTGGACGTCGCCGCGTGCCGCGTCGGCCATCCGGCTCTCGATCAGGAAAGCGGCCGATTTGAGGCTGTGACCCATCTGACAAATCCCCTTGTTCTGCGTCAGGAGACCTGTCTCGCCCTACTTCCCGAAGAAATGGTTAACGCGGCGGACACGATGTCAGCTTGGATTCACCGGAAGATTGTCGATCAGCCGCGTCCGGCCGAGCCGTGCGGCGGCAAGGAGGCGGGCGGGCCGGCCGAGCGAGTCCACCGGCGCGAGCGTCTCCGCATCGCGCAGTTCGAAATAATCGATCGGGTCGAAGCCGGCGGCGGCGAGGCGGGCGCGGGCGCGGTCGAGCACGTCCGCAGCCGGGGTTCCGGACGCCAGAGCCTGGGCCGCTTCGCCCAGCGCCCGCGGCAGGGCCCGCGCCGCCCGGCGCTCTTCTTCGGACAGGTAGGCGTTCCGTGAGGAGAAAGCGAGACCGTCGGCGTCGCGCTGGGTCGGCACGCCCACGATGATGATGGGAAGGTCGCGCTCCCGCACCATCTGACGGATCACGGCGAGCTGCTGATAGTCTTTCTCGCCGAAGAGGGCGACGTCCGGGCGGACCTGCTCGAACAGGCGGGAGACGATCGTCGCGACCCCGTCGAAATGGCCCGGGCGGGCGGCGCCGTCGAGCCCTTCGGCCAGCCCGCCGGCACGGACGGTGGCCGCGGCGCCGTTCGGGTACATGATAGCGGCATCGGGCGCCCAGAGGATCGCGACGCCGCCGCTCTCCAGCAAAGCCGCATCGGCGGCCTCGCGCCGCGGATAGGCGGCGAAGTCTTCATTGGGGCCGAACTGGGTGGGGTTGACGAAGATCGAGGCGACGACATGGTCGGCTCGCCGCCGCGCTTCCGCGACCAGCGCCATGTGCCCGGCGTGAAGCGCGCCCATGGTGGGCACGAAGGCGATGGTGCCGGCGCCGGCGCGAAGCTCCGCGAGCGCGCGCTCCAGCCCCTCGGCCTCACGGATGATTTGCACCGCCCAAGCGCCTCCGATAGAGGGACGAGGCGGCTCTTTGGGAGCCGCCGCCTGCAAGATCAAGTGTCCGGGAACGATAAGCCAATGGCCGGCGGCAGCCCGCATTTCCTCGTTTTTGCCAATGAAAAAGGCGGCACGGGCAAGTCAACCACCGCCGTTCACAGCGCGGTCGCACTGGCGGCGCAGGGACGAAGGGTCGCGGCGCTCGACCTCGACACGCGGCAGCGGACGCTGGGGCGCTATCTCGACAACCGAAGGGCCACGATGAAGCGGCTCGGCGTCGAGTTGCCGATGCCCGCTTATTCGACCTTCGATCCCGCCCGAGGTGAGGATATCAGCGCCGTCATCGACCGCATCGCCGACGACGCGGAGATCGTTGTCGTCGACACTCCGGGCCGCGACGACCCGCACGCGCGCGCGGCGATGGTTCGGGCGGACACGCTGGTGACGCCGATCAACGACAGCTTCGTCGACCTCGATCTGATCGGCGAGGTCGACGCCGAGACCTACCGCGTGCGCCGTCCCAGCTTCTACGCCGAGCTGGTGTGGAACAGCCGCACCCAGCGCGCCAAGACCCACGGGGCAAGCGTCGACTGGGTCGTCCTGCGCAACCGGATGCAGCATATCGAGGCGCGCAACATGCGCCGCGTCGGCGACGCGCTCGGCGAACTTTCGCGGCGGGTGGGGTTCCGGGTGATCCCCGGGCTGCACGAGCGGGTCATCTTCCGCGAGCTGTTCCCGAAGGGACTGACTTTGCTCGACCTTCACCAGATCGGGCAGGCGGGGCAGGTCGGCATCGCCCATGTCGCCGCCCGCCAGGAGCTTCGCGAGATGATCGCCGGCTTCGCCCTGCCCGACGCCGGCCGCGGCGCGATGCGGCAGGCCGCTGCAGGCTGATGGCCAAGCTCGTTCTCCTCCTTGCGCTTGCCGCGGCGGCCTGGATCTGGTGGCGGCGCAACACCCGCGCTTCGGGGCAGATGCGGCCGGCCGAGGCCCGCTCGCTGCTCGGCGTCGGCGACTCCGCCACGCTCCAGGAGATTCGCGACGCTCACCGCCGGCTGATCGCCCGGGTCCACCCCGACGCCGGCGGATCGGCCGAGCTCGCCACCCGGGTCAACGCCGCGCGCGACGCGCTGGTCGCCGAATTGAACCGCCGGACGCCTCGCGCGTCCTGACGCCATTCCCACGCAACGGAGCCCCGCATGAGCCACAGCTTCAACCCCACGTCGCTGCGCGAATATGATATTCGCGGCGTGGTTGGGAAGACGCTGGGCGAAGCCGACGCCTATGCGCTCGGCCGAAGCTTCGCGACCCTCGTCCGCCGCTCCGGCGGCCGCCGCGTCGCCGTCGGGCGCGACGGCCGCGAAAGCTCTCCGGTGCTCGAGCAGGCGCTGGTGAGGGGGCTGACCGGAAGCGGCGCCGACGTCACACTGGTCGGAGTGGGGCCGACGCCCATGCTCTATTATGCCGAGGCCGAGCTCGACGTCGACGGCGGCATCCAGATCACCGGCAGCCACAACCCGCCCGAATATAATGGCTTCAAGATGGTGCTTAACGGCAACGCCTTCTTCGGGGAGGACATCCAGAAGGCCGGACACATGGCCGCGGCGGGCGACTGGGAAGAAGGCAGCGGAAGCGTCGGTGAGGCCGAAGTGCTGGACCGCTACGTCGCGCGGCTGCTCCAGAATTTCGACGGCGGCGAGTTCCGGATCGGGTGGGACGCCGGCAACGGCGCCGCCGGACCCGCGCTGGAGAAGCTGGCGGCCCAGCTCCCGGGCGAGCACCATCTGCTCTACACCGACATCGACAGCCGCTTTCCCAACCATCACCCCGACCCGACCGACGAGAAGAACCTCGCCGACCTGCAGAAGCTCGTGCGCGACAAGGGCCTCGATTTCGGCGTCGCCTTCGACGGCGACGGCGACCGCATCGGCGCGGTCGACGGCGAAGGCCGAGTCATCTGGGGCGACCAGCTGCTCGCCATCCTCGCCGAGCCGGTGCTCGAGGCGCTGCCCGGCGCGACCATCATCGCCGACGTCAAGGCGAGCCAGGCGCTGTTCGACCGCATCGCGGAGCTCGGCGGAACGCCCTGCATGTGGAAGACCGGCCACAGCCTGATCAAATCGAAGATGAAGGAGACCGGCGCGCCGCTCGCCGGCGAGATGAGCGGCCATATCTTCTTCGCGCATGAATTTTACGGCTTCGACGACGCGCTCTACGCCGCCGTTCGGCTGATCCGCGCGGTGACGAAGCTCGGCGGGTCGTTGACCGCGCTGCGCTCGGCCATGCCGAATGTCGTCAACACGCCCGAGCTGCGCTTCCAGGTCGACGAGAGCCGCAAGTTCGCCGTCGTCGAGGAGGTGCTGGAGCGGCTCGCCGCGGACGGCGCCGATGTCGACCGCACCGACGGCGCCCGGGTCAGCACCGCGGACGGATGGTGGCTCCTCCGCGCCTCCAACACCCAGGACGTGCTCGTCGCCCGCGCCGAGGCCAAAGACGAGGCGGGCCTGGAGCGCCTCGTCGCGCAGATCGACGAGCAGCTCGCGCACTCCGGCATCGAGCGCGGGCCGCAGGCGGGCCATTGATGCCGAGGGTCCATTACGAGGCGCTGCTTTTCTGCCTCGCCTGGGCCGCGCTTGCGATCGCCGGCGGACTCTACGGCAGCTGGTGGATCGGCGTCCTGCTTTCCGTCGGCATGCTGATCCTGATCAGCGCGTCGAGCATGCAGATATTGTCGCAGTCGGGCGACGAAGTGATGGAGCGCCAGGTGCGCTGGGGCATATTGATGGTCGCCGCGCTCGGCCTCGCCGTCTACCTCAACGCCTAGTCGTCCTCGTCCTCATAGCCGACCAGGTTGAGCTCGCGCGCCTTGATCTGGCGGGTCATGCACCAATGCTTGAGCGCGTCCTCGCGGCCGTGGGTGATCCACACCTCGCGCGGGGCGAGCTCGGCGATCGTTTCGGTAAGCTCATCCCAATCGGCGTGATCCGAAACGATCAGCGGCAGCTCGACGAGCCGCTGCTTGGCGCGCTGGCGCACGCGCATCCACCCGGACGCCATAGCCGTGATCGGGTCGGGCAGCCGCCTCGACCAGCGGTCGTTGAGGCAGCCCGGCGGCGCCAGCACGATCCTACCCTTCAGCTCCGCCTTCGAGGCACCCGTTGCCGGCCGAAGGTCGCCGAGGGGCACGCCGAACTGCGCGTAAAGATCGCACAACCGCTGCAGCGCGCCGTGTATGTAGATCGGGTCCTGGTGGCCGCGGCACCTCAGCTCCATGATCAGCCGCTGCGCCTTGCCGAGCGCGTAGGCGCCGACCAGGATGCAGCGCTCCGGATTGTCGTGCAGGCGCAACAGCAAGCGGTCGACCTCCTCCGCCGTCGCGGGGTGGCGGAACACCGGCAGCCCGAAGGTCGCCTCGGTGATGAAAATGTCGCACGGCACCGGTTCGAACGGGGCGCAGGTCGGGTCCGGCCGGCGCTTGTAATCGCCCGAGACGACCACCCGCTCGCCCTTATGTTCGAGGACGATCTGCGCGGAGCCGAGGACGTGCCCGGCGGGGACGAAGGTGACGTCCACCTCGCCTATGCGCACCACCTCGCCATATTGCGCCGGCTGGCCCGCCTGCGGCCCGTAGCGGCACTCCATGATCGCCAAAGTCTCCGCCGTGGCCAGAACGCTGCCGTGGCCGCCGCGGGCATGATCGCCGTGGCCATGAGTGACCAGCGCGCGCGGCTTGGGCTGGGCCGGATCGATCCACGCATCGGCGGGACGCACGTAAATGCCTTCCGAAAAAGGCTCGATCCAGGAACCGAGACGGGCCATGGGAGCTATATGGCGAGGCGTGCGGACGCGGCCAAGCGGCGCGGCGGGCGGGCTGAAAGGAGCCGTGAGATGGACTTTGGTGGTCTCAACTG
>DASZEO010000479.1:0-3679 GCA_035940755.1 Allosphingosinicella sp.
GGCTTCACCATCGCCAAGGGCGTCACGATCGAAAACGCCTATTCAGGCGGCGGCGACGACCGGCTGACCGGCAATGACGCCGACAACATTCTCCATAGCGGCGGCGGCAGGGATATTCTGGTCGGCGGCCGCGGCCGCGACCTGCTCGACGGCGGCGGCGGGGCGGACCGGATGGACGGCGGAACGAGCGCCGACATCTATATCGTCAACCACCGGGGCGACGTCGTCATCGAACGGCCGTTCAGCGGCATCGACACGGTTAAGAGCTCGGTCAGCTTCAGGCTCGGCGACAATGTCGAGAACCTGGTCCTGACCGGCACGGCCAATCTCACCGGACGCGGCAATTCGGTTGCCAACGAGATCGCCGGCAACCGGAGCGACAACGTCCTGGTCGGTTTCGAGGGCGACGACGTGATCAGCGGCGGCGCCGGCAACGACCGGATCTACGGCGGTTCCGGCCAGGACAAGCTCAGCGGCGGCGAAGGCAGCGACCGTTTCTATTTCACCGACGCTCCGGGCGTCGCCAACGCCGACCAGATCCTCGACTTCACCCGCGGCCAGGATCGGATCCACCTCGCCCGCTATGCCTTCTCCGGGGTCGGCGAGGCATCGACGGTGAACAAGGCAATGTTCGCTCTGGGGACGGAGGCGCACGACGCCAGCGACCGCATCATTTACGATCAGGCCACCGGGCGAATCTTCTACGATGCGGACGGCACCGGAGAGCTTCCGGCCCTGCTGTTCGCCACCGTCACGCCGGGGACGGTGCTTACGCCCACGAGCTTCGAAATATACGGCTGAGCCGGCTCGAAGCACATACTTTCCGCGCCGCCGGCCACGCGGGTCGGCGGCCGGTTCTTTTTGGGGCCGGCTCCCGCATGAATTCGGTCGCGCAAGAACGTCCCGCCGCCGGGGTTCCTTGACGCGGTCCGCCGCGCCTCCGAATAGCGGCGGGCGATGAAGGCCTTCGCCCTTTCCTTTATTGCCGGCGCCGCCGGCGCGTTCGGGTTCGCGCCGGTCGGTTGGTGGCCGCTGTCGCTGCTCGCTTTCGCGGCATTGCTGCTGCTGGTGGAGCGGGCCGCGTCGCTCCGTTCGGCGCTGGCGCGCGGCTGGTGGTTCGGGGTCGGCCACTTCACCGTCGGCCTCAACTGGATCGCCACGGCCTTCACCTACCAGGCGGCCATGCCGGCGTGGCTCGGTTGGGTGGCGGTGGTGCTGCTCTCCCTTTACCTGGCGGTCTACCCCGCCGCCGCGGCAGGGCTCGCCTGGCGCTGGGGGCGGCAGCACCCGCTTGCCTTCACGTTCGCCTTTGCGGGCGCCTGGATCGTCACCGAATGGCTGAGGGCGACTCTGTTCACCGGCTTTGCCTGGAACCCGGCGGGCGTGGTGCTGCTCAATCGCTCCGTCGCCCCGTTCGCCGCCGTTGCCGGCACTTACGGGCTGTCCGGAATCGTCATCCTGTTCGCCGGCTTGATCCGGATCGCTGCAGTGGGCCCCGACCGCCGGCCGGCGCTGGTGCTGGCGGGCGCGGCGCTCGCCGCGCAGCTGGTCGCGTGGGTCGCGGCTCCCGAGCCCCGCGCGGGCGAGTCCGCCGTCGCCGTCCGGATCGTGCAGCCGAACATCGGCCAGGAACAGAAATGGAGCCCTGAGTTCGCGGCGCGCAACCTGGCCCGGCTGGGCCAGCTGTCGCAGAGCGGGACGGGAGGGCCGCGCCTGCTGATCTGGCCGGAGGCGGCCGTGACGGAGCCGCTCCAGGACGAGCGCCGGCTGCTCGGCTATCAGGAGGAGGTGGCCGCGACCAACGCGCAGGTGCGAAGCGTGCTCGCGCCGCGCGACCTGCTGCTGACCGGCGGCATCACCGTCCGATCGAGCGACGGCATCCGTTCGAGCAGCGCCACCAACAGCGTCTTCGCGATCGATCCCGCGGGCCGCATCCTCGCCCGGTACGACAAGGCGCATCTGGTGCCTTACGGCGAATATCTGCCGATGCGGCCGATCCTGTCGGCGGTGGGCCTGTCGCGGCTGGCGCCCGGCGACCTCGACTTCGACCCCGGCCCGGGGCCGCGAACGCTCGACCTGCCGGGGGTGGGGCCGGTCGGCTTCCAGCTTTGCTACGAGATGATTTTTTCCGGCGAGGTGGTCGACCGCGCCCGGCGCCCCGGCTTCATCTTCAACCCTTCGAACGACGCCTGGTTCGGCGCTTGGGGTCCGCCCCAGCATCTCGCCCAGGCGCGGCTCCGGGCCCTCGAGGAAGGGCTGCCGGTGATTCGCGCAACGCCGACGGGCGTTTCCGCCGTGATCGACGCGCGAGGCCGGCTACTTCACTCGATTCCGCTGGGCCAGGCGGGGGTGATCGACGCCCGGCTGCCGCTGCCGGCGCCGCCGACCTTGTTCGCTCGCTTCGGCAACCCGCTTCCCTTCGCCTTCGCCCTGCTGCTCGCGGCAGCGGCGATTGCAGTGCGAAGGAAAGCGCGCTAGGGCGCTCGCACATAAGGATATGTTTATATCCGCAACTCTCCCCCTTTTCCGAGCGAGGAAGGCGACTTAGTCGATGCGCAGCAACTATCTCTTCACGTCTGAATCGGTTTCCGAAGGCCACCCGGACAAGGTGGCGGACCAGATTTCCGACGCGGTCGTCGACCTCTTCATCGGCCGCGATCCCGAAGCGCGAGTGGCTTGCGAGACGCTCGTCACCACCAACCGGATCGTCCTGGCCGGGGAGGTGCGCTGCCGGGAGGACGTGACGCCCACACTTGCCGAAATCGAGGCGGCGGCGCGCGAGACGGTGAAGCGGATCGGCTACGAGCAGCACGGCTTCCACTGGCAATATGCCGATTTCGCCTGCCACCTTCACGGCCAGTCGGCGGACATTGCCCAGGGTGTCGACGAGGCCGGCAACAAGGACGAAGGCGCGGGCGATCAGGGCATCATGTTCGGATTCGCTTGCGACGAAACGCCGGACCTGATGCCGGCGACGATCCATTATTCGCACCGCATCCTCGAACGCCTCGCCGAGGAGCGCCATGCCGGCAACGCCGAGTTCCTCGAGCCCGACTCCAAGAGCCAGATCACGCTCGCTTACGAAAACGGGCAGCCGGTCCGGGCGGTCAAGCTCGTCGTCTCAACCCAGCACGCCAAGGGGTACGATCAGGCCAAGCTGCGCGACTATGTAAAGGGCGTGTTCGCCGAGGTCCTGCCGTCGGGCTGGATGCCGAACGATGACGAGGCGATCTTCGTCAACCCCACCGGCCTGTTCGAGATCGGCGGACCCGACGGCGACGCCGGCCTCACCGGGCGCAAGATCATCGTCGATACCTATGGCGGCGCCGCGCCCCACGGCGGCGGCGCGTTCAGCGGCAAGGACCCGACCAAGGTTGACCGATCGGCGGCCTATGTCAGCCGCTACCTCGCGAAGAACGTCGTCGCGGCGGGGCTGGCGCGGCGCTGCACGATCCAGCTTTCCTATGCGATCGGCGTCGCCGAGCCGCTGTCGCTCTATGTCGACCTTCACGGCACCGAGACCAACGGCACGACAGCCGCCCGGCTCGAGGAAGTGCTGCCGCAGCTGGTGCGGCTGACGCCGAAGGGGATCCGCACCCATCTCGGCCTCAACCGCGCCATCTACCAGCCGACCGCCGCCTACGGTCATTTCGGCCGGAAGGCGCAGGGCGATCTCTTC
>DASZEO010000480.1:0-5736 GCA_035940755.1 Allosphingosinicella sp.
GGCCATCCCAAGGTGGAGAGCGTCGGCTATCTCGGCTTCCTCACCGAGGGGCGGCAGGCGGACATCTACCGCCGCCACTGCACCGGCGCCGGCTCGACCTTCTCGCTCTACCTGAAAGGCGGCGAGAAAGAGGCCTTCGCCTTCCTCGACGCGCTCCAGATCGCGCATCTCGCCGTCAGTCTCGGCGGGACCGAAACGCTCGCGAGCCACCCGGCGGCGATGACGCATTTGTCGGTGCCCGACGAGCGCAAGCAGGCGCTCGGCATCACCGACAATCTCGTGCGGGTGTCGATCGGCGTGGAGGACGCCGACGACCTCATCGCCGACTTCGACCAGGCGCTCGGCGCGGTCTGACCCGGTCCGTCCAGTCGAGCACCTCCCAGCCTTCGCTTTCCGCGAGGCGGAGGAGGCGGGCGTCGGCGTTGGCGGCAAAGGCTTCGTCGGCCCAGCGGTGGACGTGGCTGTCCGAGATGTGGTCGGAGTAGAAGCGAATGTGGAGCGCTTGGCGCTCCAGCCCCTCGCGCTGAAGCCACGCCTCGATCATGTCGAGCTTGCCCAGGCCATAGCAATTGCGCCGTCGATCCTGGCCACGATGCGCCCGCTCGAGTCCGGCAAAGTCTCGGTGGCGATGACGTCGTCGAAGCCGAGCCGCTCGGCGATCGCCGCCGCGTAGAGGCGGTAGGAGGCGGTCGCCAGCACCAGCCGGCGTCCCGCCGCCTTGTCCTTCGCGAGCCGGCGGCGGGCGCCGGGAAGGATGTTGGTGCGAAGCTGCCGCTCGGCGAATCTCTGGACCACCGGTTCGAGCCGCTCCGGCGTCGGCCGGCCGACCAGCAGCCGATAATTGACTTCCTTGAGCCGGGCCCGGTCGATCAGGCGAAGCGCGTAGGCAAGGCCGGTGAGCGCCAGCGCCGGCGCCAGCAGCAGCCGCCACGGCGCCAGGCGTAAGGCGGCGTGCAGGAGGAAGTAGCCGTAGGTCGGCCGGCGCGTCACCGTCTTGTCCATGTCGTAGATCGCCAGCGCGCCCGACGGGGCCGCCGTTCCGGCCTTGCTAGGGTCGCTCGGGTCCATGCCTCTTCGCTTGCCGCCTGCGGGGAATTGAAGCACTAGTCGCCGTTGCATGACCGTGACACCCGATTTCGCGCGCCACGTCGAGGACGGCCGCTGCGTCCTGCGCTTCAGCGGCAACCTCACGCTGCTGCGCGTGCGCAAGCTTTCCGAGCAGCTCGAGGCGATCGAGGCCGACCGCCTCGTCGTAGACCTGACCGAGGTCGAGCGGATGGACACGGTCGGCGCGTGGCTGGTGCACAAGCTCGAGCGGGACCGCGGCGCCAAGATCGTCGGAGCGACCGAGGACCAGCAGACGCTGATCGACCATGTCGCCGCCGCCGACCAGCCGGTGAAGGTTCGCCGCGAGCACGAGCCGCCCTTCCGGCAGGTGCTGTTCGAGCTCGGAACCGCCACGCAGACCGCGATGGGGACGATGGTCGGCCTGCTCGGCTTCCTCGGCGCGATGATCATCTCGACGGGCAACATCATCCGCCACCCGCGCCGCTTCCGCTTCAACGCCGTCGTCATGCGCTTCGACGTCGTCGGCGTCCGCGCGCTCGGGATCATCGGCCTGATGAGTTTCCTCGTCGGCATCGTCATCGCCCAGCAGGGCGCGGTGCAGCTTCGCCAGTTCGGCGCCGAGATCTACACCATCAACCTGATCGGCCGCTCGGCGGTCAAGGAGCTCGGCGTGCTGATGACGGCGATCATGGTCGCCGGCCGCTCCGGCTCCGCTTTCGCCGCCCAATTGGGATCGATGAAGCTGAACGAGGAAGTCGATGCGATGCGCACGATCGGCGTCTCCCCGATGGAAGCCCTCGTCTTCCCGCGCGTGCTGGCGACGGTGCTGATGATGCCTTTGCTCGGCTTCTATGCGGCGATCATGGCGATCATCGGCGGCGGCATCTTCACCTGGATGTCGCTCGACATCCCGCCGATCACCTTCGTCCAGCGCATCCGCGAGGTGGTGCCGGACACCGACCTCTACCAGTCGCTCATCAAGGCGCCGGTCTTCGGCCTGATCATCGCGATGGCCGGCTGCTACCAGGGCCTCCAGGTCGAGGGCAGCGCCGAGGAAGTGGGGCTTCGCACGACCACCGCCGTCGTCCAGGGCATCTTCATGGTGATCGTGCTCGACGCCTTCTTCGCCGTCTTCTTCACCGGGATCGGGTGGCTTTGATGGCGGAGGCCGAACCCATCATCCGCGTCCGCGGGCTGACCAACGGCTTCGGCAAGCAGCTGGTCCACGACGGGCTGGACCTCGACGTCCGCCGCGGCGAGATCCTCGGCGTGGTCGGCGGCTCGGGCACCGGCAAGTCGGTGCTGATGCGCTCGATCATCGGCCTCCAGACTCCGCAGCAAGGCGAGATCACGGTCTTCGGCGAGCCGATGATCGGCCGCGACGAGGAGGAGGCCAAGCACGTCCGGCGCCGATGGGGCGTCCTGTTCCAGGGCGGCGCCCTGTTCTCGACCCTGACGGTGGCGGAGAACGTGCAGGTGCCGATCCGCGAATTCTTCCCCGGCATCGGCCAGGAGCTGATGGACGAGATCGCCGCCTACAAGATCTCGATGAGCGGCCTTCCCGCCGACGCCGGCGCCAAATTCCCGGCCGAGCTCTCCGGCGGCATGCGCAAGCGTGCCGGAATCGCGCGCGCGCTGGGCCTCGATCCGGAGCTGCTTTTCCTCGACGAGCCGACCGCCGGCCTCGATCCGATCGGGGCCGCCGCCTTCGACCAGCTGATCGGCGAGCTTCGGGACGCCCTCGGCCTCACCGTCTTCCTGATCACGCACGACCTCGACACGCTGCACGCAATCTGCGACCGCGTAGCGGTGCTTGCGGACAGAAAAGTGGTGGCGGTCGGGACCATTGCCGAGTTGATGGCATTGGACCACGCCTGGATTCAGGAATATTTCAACGGTCCGCGCGGCCGCGTCGCCGCCAACATTGCTGAGCGCGAAGAGGCCGCGACCTGATGGAAACGCGATCGAACCAGATCCTCGTCGGCAGCATCGTGCTGGGGCTCCTTGCGGCGCTGGCGGTGTTCATCGTCTGGCTGAGCCAGGTAGGCGACGGCGCGGACAAGACCTACGACGTCTTCTTCCAGCAGTCGGTGGAGGGGCTGGCGAAAGGTTCGGCGGTGACCTTCCGCGGCGTTCCGGTCGGCCAGATCACCTCGATCAACCTGGAGCCGAGGAGCCCGCAATTCATCCGCGTGCGCATCTCGGTGCGCGAGGAGACGCCGGTCCTCGAGGGCACGACGGCGACGATCCGCGGGGTCGGCTTCACCGGCGTGTCGCAGATCCAGCTCGACCCGCCCGAGCCGGCGCCCGGCCGCCCGGTGGCGCGGCAGGAGATCCATTGCCCCGAGGCGAACCCGCAGAGCGAATGCCCCTATGGCTATCCGGTCATTCCGACCCGCCCGGGAGCGCTCGGGCAGCTGCTGAACACCGCGCCCGAGCTGCTCGAGCGCGTCTCAGCCTTGACCGAGCGGCTGACCGAATTGCTCTCCGACCGCAACCAGGAATCGCTCGCCGGCATCCTCGACAATTTCGAGGAGATCAGCCGCAACCTCGCCGAGCGCTCGCCCGAGATCGCGGCCACGCTGGCCGAGGCGCGGGTCGCCATCCGCCAGGCAGGCGACGCCGCCACGCGCTTCGGCCGGCTCGCGGACACGACCGAAGACCTGCTCGACCGCGACGGCCGCCCGCTGATCAACGACCTTCGCCACACCATGCGCGCCGCCGAGACGAGCATGCGCAACCTCGACGCCGTGCTCAGCGACGCCCGGCCCGGCGTCCAGGCTTTCTCGACCCAGACGCTGCCCGAGGTCGGCCAGCTCATCCGCGACCTTCGCGCCACCAGCGAATCCCTCCGCGCGATCACCGACCGGCTCAACCAGCAGGGCGTCGGCGGGATCGTCGGCGGACAGCGGCTGCCCGATTACCGGCCGGGACGGAGACGATGACGATGATGCGCCTGAAACTCATTCCCGTCCTGGCTTCCGCCATGGCGCTGTCGGCCTGCTTCGGCGGCGGCGCCGTGCCCGACCAGCTGATGACCCTGACGCCCGCCCAGACCCGCGCCGCCGCCGCGCCGGTGAGCTCCGGCGAAGGCGAGGCGATCACCGTCGTGGAGCCGACGGTGCCGCAGGCGCTGAGGACGACACGCGTGCCCGTCTATGTCAGCGACACGGCGATTCAGTATCTGAAGGACGCCCAGTGGGTGGAGAACCCGGCGCCCCTGTTCGCGCGGCTGGTCGGCGAGGTCATCGCCGCGCGCACCGGCCGGGTCGTCCTCGACCCCACCCAGTTCACCCATGACCCCGGGACGCGCCTGACCGGCCAGCTGCTGAGGCTCGGCGTCGATCCGACGCGCATGGAGGCGGTGATCCTCTACGAAGCGGCGATCTCGCGCGCCGGCGGCGTGACCTCGAACCGGTTCGAGGCGCGGGTCCCCGTCGCCGAAGCCACCCCCGCCGCCGTTGCCCCGGCCCTGAACGACGCGGCCAACCAGGTAGCCGAACAGGTCGCCGCCTGGGTCGCCCGCTAGGCGAGGCTCTTCGACGCCTGCTCCATCACGTCCTTGGAGAGGCGCGGCGTCGCCACCATCCGCTCGAGCTCGGCCCGCATCAGCCCGGCGCGGCGCTCGTCGAAGCGGCGCCAGCGGCCCAGCGGCGGCACCAGCTTGGCCGCCGTCTGCGGATTGAGCCGGTCTTCGGCGAGCACCATGTCGGCAAGGAAGCGGTAGCCGCGGCCTGACGGCTCGTGGAACGCCCGCTGGTTGACCGAGAGCGCCCCGACCAGCGAGCGCAGCCGGTTCGGGTTGGAGAGCGTGAAGTCGGGATGGCCGGCGAGCGCCTCCACCGCTTCGAGCGTATCGCCCCGCGTCGACAGCGCCTGCACCGTGAACCATTTGTCCAGCACCAGCGCGTTGGCGCGGTAGCGGTCGTAGAACGCCGCCAGCGCCGTCAGCCGGTCCGGCGAATCGCCGTTGGCGAGCACGCCGAGCGCGCCCTGCCGGTCGGTCATGTTGTCGGCTTCGTCGAACTGCCGCTTCGCCACCGCCGGAGCATCGGGCGCTCCAGATGCGGCGATATAGCCGAGCGCGATCGTGCGCAGCCGCCGGGCGCCCTTGGCGGCGGAATTGTAGGCGTAGCGGTTGGCGGCATGGGCGGCATAGGCGCTTCGCCACAGCGCCTCCAGCTCGCGCCCGAGCTCGGCGCGCAGCGCCTCGCGGCGCTCGTGGATCCGCTCCGGATCGACGATCGGCATGTGATCGCCGATGAAGGCCTCGCTCGGCAGCAGCACCGCCTCGGCAATAAAGGCGGGATCGAGCGCCGGGTTGGTCAGCGTCTCGCGCACCGCGGCAATCACGGGCCCATGATCGGCGGCGCCCTCGGTGACGGCCGCCAGCAGCGTGTTCAGCATCAGCTGCTGCATCGCCTCGTAGCGGGCGAACGGATCGTCGTCATGGGCCGACAGCAAAGCGAGCGCCGCGGCGTCCCGGTCGGTCTCGACGATGACGGGGGCGGAGAAGTTGCGGTTGATGGACAGCACCGGCGCGGCGGGCGCGTCCTCGAACCGGATCGCCGCCTGCGCCTGATCTAGCACCACCAGCCGTTCCGCGCTCAGCGCGCCGGTCTCTGCGTCCAGCAGCGCCATCTTCAGCGGGATCGGCATCGGCGCCTT
>DASZEO010000481.1:0-7922 GCA_035940755.1 Allosphingosinicella sp.
GCCGATGGCGGCGCGATCAGCGGCGGAGGCCGAGCTCGATCCAGCTGCCGGGCCGCCACACGATGCGCAGCGGCTCGCCGGCATCGGCGATGCTCTCGTCGCTGACGTCGCGGCCCGTCCCGTAATTGATCTGCATGTCGGGGCGCTTGGGAACCCCGACGAGGGCGACGATCCGGCTGCCGCCGGGCATGCGCCGCGCCGTCACGGTCTGGCTCTCGAAGCTCAGCACCTGCGGACGCCCCGGCTGGAGAAGATGTCGCCGAGTCCGGTCGGCCATGTAGCTCGCACGGCCGAGATAGGAGGAGAGCGGAAAGTAGCGGCCGTCCGCCGATTGCTCGAACAGGGATACTGACACGTCGATGTCGCGCTTGTTGGTGACGATCTCGAAGCGGGCCGAGAAAAGCCCCGCCACCTCGGTGGGTTCGGCGAAAGGCTCGCTGGCGAAGAGGATCGAGCCGCGGGTGTCGAGCGCGTCGGCCGCCGCCTCGTAGTCGGCATCGCTCCGGTCGGCGAAATCCACCCGCAGCTGCGCCGGCTCGCCGCTCGCCGGGGCCGCATCGAGCCGGTAATGGTCGCCCTCGCGCGCTCCCGTCAGGTACAGCCGCAGGCGCGTGTCGGCCATGGCTTCCAGGCTCGCGGCATGGCGCCAGCGTTCGGCGCCCATCACCTCGTAGTTGATCCGGTCGCTGAGGATCTCCGGCAGCGGCGCGCCGTGGAAGACATGCTCGAACCATCGCAGCCGCACGTCCTGAAGGTCGATCAGCGCCGCCCGGTCCACCTCGTAGCCCGCGATCGTCGGGAGCACCCCGGTCTGCATCGCCGTATGGTGATAGGGGCCGATCAGGATCCGCTGGTCGGCATCGGGCCGGTGGCGGTAATGCTCACGCAGATAATAGAGCGCGCCGACCATGCCTCCGTCGAAATAGCCGGTCTGCACGAACACCGGTATGTCGATGCCCGCAAACTCGTGGCCATACGGGATGAGGCGGCGCCAGTAGGCGTCGTAGCTCGGATGATCGAGCCATCTGGCGAATACCGGGTTGGGGTGGCCGTCGATCCGCTCCAGCTCGCGATAGGGGCGGCCGCTCACATACCAGTTGCGGTCGAGCGCGGCCCAGCGCGCGCGGTCGTCATAATTCGCGTCGTCGAGCCCGCGCGTGTCGGTGGTGTAGAGCGGCCAGGGATAGATGAAGTTCTGGAAGACGTTGCCCTGCATCGGCGTGTCGATGCCCGGCGCGTTGCTGGCGTTGGTGGCGATCGCTCGGAGGGCGCGCGGCCTGTGCCTCGCCGCCGCCCATTGCGCGAACGAATTGTAGCTGCCCGAGAACATGCCGACGCGCCCGTCGCTCCAGCCCTGCGCCGCGAGCCAGTCGATCACGGCCGCAGCGTCGGCCCCGTCATGCTCGTAGGGGATTGCCGGACCCGGGCTTCGCCCCTTGCCGCGGCTGTAGGCGACGACGCCGGCATAGCCGTAGGCCGCCATCTTCGCCGCGTCCGCCAAAGCCCAGTCGTCGCGCGCGTAGATGGTGAAATTGAGGAGCGCCGTCAGCCGCGCAGTGTCGCTGCCGCGCGGCCGGATCAGGATCGCCGCAATGCGCGCGCCGTCGGCAGTCGGAATCAGCAGGTCGTCCTCGACGATGAACCGCCGCTCCAGCTCGGCGCGAAGCAGCGGCTCGGACGCCGGCATCAGATAGGCCCAGGTCGCCGCCGCCTGGCGTGCCGCGATCAGCTCGGCCGCGGCGGGGCAGGCATCGACCGGCCGGCCCTCGCAAGCGGCCGCGGCCTGAGTCACGGCCGCGCGCAGCCGGTCCCGGTTCGAGCCGTACCAGGGGAGCACGTCCACCATTTCACGGTCGGGAAGGCTGGCGAACAGCTCGCGGAACGCGCGCGCCAGAGCGTCGGGCTGCGACAGGCCGGCAACCTCGTAACGGCGAGCCCGCGCATAGATGCGCCACGGCACGAGCGCCCGCGCCCGCCCGGGCTCGGTCGGCCGCCGGAGTTCCGCCAGCCGCAGGATGGTCCGCTCGGCTTCCTCATAGCGCCCGGCGGCAAGCTGGAGGCGCATCAGCGTCTCGACCTCGGCCGGTGTATCGGCGCCGGCGTGGGCGGAAATCAGCGTCTCCGCGAGCGGCGGAAGCGCGGGTGCGGCGGCGGCGAAGGCGGCCAGAGCGGCGGCGATGAGCAGGCGAAACGTCATGCCTGGGACTTAGCCCGCAGCACATCGCCCGGACGGAAAATCGGCCAGCGGCCACGGCCCGCCGGTGAACCGACGCGCCCGCGCGGCTAAAGCACGCGCTCGCGCAGCAGCCGCGAGCCGGTGCGGCTCGCCTGGATCGTCTCGCCGTCCTCCATGTGCAGCAGCAAGCGACCGCCGCCGGCGGGCTCCGCCCGGGCGATCCGCTCCAAATTCACGATCCGTGAGCGATGCACCCGGATGAACCGCGCCGGATCGAGCGCCTTTTCGAACTCCGCGAGCGTCATCCGCACCAGGTGCCGCCCCTCCGTCGTCGCCACTTCGGCATAATCGTCGGCGCCGGCGATGCTGACGATGGCGTCCACGTTGATCGGGCGAATGTCGTCGCCGCTGCGGATGAAGTAGCGCGACAGCGGCCGCTCGCGCTCACCGCCGTCCGCGGGGGCCTCGCCGAGGAACAGCGCCACCGGCTCGGGCCGCACGTGCAGATAGGCGGACATCGCCACGATCCCGTAGGTCGTGACGTTCTCGAGCAGCTGCCAGGCCATCGCGCGGCTGGGGAAGGGGGTGACCGCGAACTCGGTGGCGGAGACGCCGTTGAGCAGCCCGAGCAGCACCACCAGCAGCCAGTAAGCGAGCAGCGCGAACGCGCTGCCGAGGAGCGCATGACCGACGACCTGCCCCGCGACGCCGCGCCTGACGATATGGTCGATCGCCACCTGCCGCGCCGCGACCCCGAACAGCACCAGCGGCACCGCATTGGCCGCCGCTCCCGCCAGCGCGTCTAGAAAGCCCAGTTCATGAACCACCGCCAGCGTGGCCGTATAGGCGGCGAGCACGACCGCCCCGCCCACCAAGGCGAAGCGCCCGGCGCCCGACCGGCGCGGATCGGCGGCAATGGCCCGCGGCTGCTCCATCTGCCGATTATGCGGCGGGCCGCGAACCGCGCCAAACAAAATTGTATCAGCCGCGGGTCAGGGTGCTCGCAGGCGACACATCCTCAGCGCAGCATCGCACGCTAAACGAAGAGGGTTCGCAAAACTTTTCCTGCGTCTTGCGCGCGGTGGGCATGTATTCAGATAGACCGGCGCCGCGTCATTTGAGATCTGCAACAATGCCGCGTTAAGCGATAAAGGTTGACCTTTGCGAGCTAAGGCGCATCCTTTCCCTTCTTGGAGGGGGGAAATCCGTGGAGCACCGGGAACCAAATCAAGACGCGGCGCAGCCGCCGCTGCCGACTCCCTCTCCAAACCAGGCCAAGTCCATCATCCTTTTCTCTGATGGAACCGGCAACAGCAGCGCCAAGCTGTTCAAAACCAATGTGTGGCGAATGTACGAAGCAGTGGATTTAGGCCCACCGACGCCGGGAAAGCGGAAGCAGATCGCCTTTTACGACAACGGCGTGGGGACCTCCAGCCTGCGCCCCCTAGCAGCGATAACCGGCATTTTTGGATTCGGGCTGAAACGCAACGTGCTCGAGATCTACCGTTACGCGTGCCGCAACTATTCTCCGGGTGTAAGCCAGGAGCCGGGGAAAGATCCCGGCAATTCCGGCGACCACATATACGGTTTCGGCTTCAGCCGCGGCGCGTTCACGATGCGGCTGGTCATCGCCCTGATTGCCCAGCAGGGGCTGGTTCGCTCGACGACCGAGAAGGAGCTGGAGCGGAAAAGCGAGGAGGCCTACCGGGCCTTTCGGGAGGACTTCCTGCCTCGCAAATGGCAGGCGCCGACTTGGTGGTTCCGCGCTCGCAGCAAAAGGAAGAGCGACGCTCGCAACGCGCGCAACAAGATCCCGCCATACGACAAGTCGCAGAACTATGTCCCGGTCATCCGCTTTGTGGGCGTCTGGGACACCGTCTCCGCCTACGGGGGCCCGGTGTCGGAAATCACTCGGGCGATCGATAACTGGATTTATGCGCTTAGCATGCCAGACTATCAGCTTAATGAGCGGGTCATGCGCGCGCGCCACGCACTCGCTATCGACGACGAGCGCGATGCCTTCCATCCCCTCTTGTGGGAGGAGGCGGGAGAGCGGCCCCGCCTAGAGGCCGCCGAGCGGGAGCACCGGGACCAGTGTCTCGCGGCCCTGGAGGCACGCGCCGGCGGTGACCGCGCAAAGATGCCCGAGCTGCTGAAGGCAGTGACAGCGGTGGGAATGAACAAGCGCAAGTGGCGAAACCGGATCGAGCAGGTATGGTTCACCGGCATGCACGCCGACGTAGGTGGTGGCTATCCCGACGAAAGCCTGAGCTACGTGTCATTCTTGTGGGTGATGGAAGAGGCGCACGCTGCGGGGCTGAGAACGATCACGGCAATCACCGACAGGTTCCGCGCCTTGGCCAACAGCTCGGGCCCGCTCCACGACAGCCGAAGCGGGCCTGGCGCCTATTACCGTTATCAGCCGCGCCGGATCGGAGCCTGGCTTCGCAGTCCCGATCCGGACGCCTTGATTCAGCTGGACCCACTACGCAGCAAGAAGGACGGCACCCCGGTCGGTTTTCTCGAATCCGCCATGGTCCACGACAGCGTCGCCGCCCGGATCGCCAGCGGGACGGACCGCTATGCCCCCTTCACCTTGCCAGAAAAGGTCCGCATCGTGCCGCCCCAGCGTCAGGGGGAAGCGGCCCGCCAGGCGGACAGTCAGGACCCGACCGAACCGCCCGCCGATGAGCAGCCGCCTCACCTGCTGGTCTCGCGCGAGGTGCGCGATCTTCTCGAAGATCCGGAAGGCGCGGCCAAGCGAATAGCCGCGACCGAGCATGTGTGGGACCTCGTGTGGCGTCGTCGGCTGATTTACTTCTGGGCGCTTGCTGCGACGATCGTCCTGGCCGTGCTGCCCTGGGCCATGCGCCCTACCGAGCTGGAGCGACTGTGTTCAGACGACCGCTGCATCATCACCGGGCCGATCGCGCAGCTCAAGATCCTCGTCCCGTCCTTCCTTGAGGGTTGGGTCGACGGGATTGCCGAAAAACCGCTGCTGGCATTGGCGCTGATCGCGCTGATCGTCATCCTGCTGCGGTCCGGCAAGAGGGTGGAGAGAAGTCTCAGAGCGAGGTCGCACGCGACTTGGGAGGCTGTGCTGGGGCGCAGTGCGTGGCCTCGCGATCCCGCTCCTTCCCGCCTTCCCCCGCTGTGGCGGTCGCCACGCTATCGCCGCATCTTCCGCAGCCTGAAGTGGACCAGACTTCCCTCCCTTGTGGCGCTGTTGTTCCTGTTGGCGCTGCTAAACGTCATGGGGGCCGGTCTCACCCAGCTCTACCTCCTGTTCGCGGAGCCGAGGCAGGCTTTCTGCAGCGACCGCGGCGAGGGTTCCGCGTCGGCCCGGGCGGCGCGGATTCACTTCAAGGCGTCGTCCTCCTGCACCAGCGTCGCGATGAATGTCGTGGAAGGTCATTATTACGAGCTTCGCCTGCGCACCTCGCCGAAATGGACCGACGCAGGTCATCGCGCCGATCTCGCGAACGGGGCGGATTTGCCCATCTACACGGACACCCTCTTTCTCTATCGGCGGGTGATCGGCGCCCCTTGGCTCAAGCCACTGATCGAGATCCGCAGCCGCGAGCGCAGCGGCTGGTCCGGCCCACTTATAAATCGTCTTTTCGGCGCGCGAGTGAACATTGCGGCGGTCGACTTTTGCGAAGTACGCAACGGGGTCTGGGGCGCAAGGTTCAAGGCTCCGCAGAGCGGCCAGATCTCTATCATGCTTAACGATGCCGCCTTGCCCTTTGCACCCGGTGCATTTTACGGAAACAATCGAGGCGAAGCGGTGGGCTGGATCGCTGCGGCGCCAGAAAACAGGCTGCGCTGCGTGGACGATTGAGCGGGAGCCGATCACCCGCCTTGCCTTCATACGGTCCCAACCCCATGTCGCGAGCGCCGCGTTGACGCTTCGCGCCCGCGTCTTTAGCTTTAGAACAAATCTGGAACGACGGACCCGATGCTCACCCACATTTCCGTCCGCGGCGCGCGGGAGCATAATTTGAAGGATATCGACGTCGATATCCCGCGCGAGACGCTGACCGTCATCACCGGCCTGTCGGGCTCGGGCAAATCCTCGCTCGCCTTCGACACCATCTATGCCGAGGGGCAGCGCCGCTACGTCGAGTCGCTGTCGGCCTATGCCCGTCAGTTCCTCGAGATGATGCAGAAGCCCGACGTCGACCATATCGAGGGCCTCTCCCCCGCCATCTCGATCGAGCAGAAGACGACCAGCCGCAACCCACGCTCGACCGTCGCTACCGTCACCGAAATCTACGATTACATGCGCCTCCTGTGGGCGCGCGTCGGCATCCCCTACAGCCCCGCCACCGGCGAGCCGATCGCCGCCCAGACCGTGTCGCAGATGGTAGACCGCACCATGGCCCTCGCCGAAGGCACCCGCCTCTACCTGCTCGCCCCGGTCGTGCGCGGCCGCAAGGGCGAGTACAGGAAGGAGCTGGCCGAGTGGCAGAAAGCCGGCTTCACCCGCGTGCGCATCGACGGCGCCTTCCACGACATCGAGGACGCCCCCGCCCTCGAGAAGAACTTCAAGCACGACATCGAGGTGGTGGTCGATCGCCTGGTGGTCCGGCCGGGCATCGAGACCCGCCTGGCGGAAAGCCTCGAAACCGCCCTGAAGCTCGCCGACGGCCTCGTCTATCTCGACCCCGCAGACAGCTCCCTCTCCCCTTCAGGGGAGAGGGTCGGGGAGAGGGGGAGTCAGAGCGAGGCCACTCCATCGGAGGCCAGTCCGAATTCTGCCCCTCTCCCAACCCTCTCCCCTGAAGGGGAGAGGGCTAACGCCCGCACCGGCGTCGCCGCGGCGCTCCAGGAAGCCCACGAGCGCGCCATCCTCGCCGACAACGCGCCGCCCGGCCGAATCGTCTTTTCCGAGAAGTTCGCCTGCCCGGTCTCCGGCTTCACCATCGCCGAAATCGAGCCGCGCCTGTTCAGCTTCAACGCGCCGCAGGGCGCCTGCCCCGGCTGCGACGGCCTCGGCGAGAAGCAATTGTTCGACCCCGAGCTGATCGTCCCCAACGAAGCGCTCAGCATCAAGAAGGGCGCGATCGTCCCGTGGGCGCGCTCCAACCCGCCCAGCCCCTATTACATGCAGGTCCTGGGCAGCCTCGCGCGCGAATTCGGCTTCGAGCTCGACACGCCGTGGCGCGACCTCCCGCCCGAAATCCACGACATCATCCTCAACGGCACCAAAGGCCGCCCGGTCACCCTGCGCTTCGTCGACGGCCGCAAGAGCTACGAAGTGAAGAAGCCGTTCGACGGCGTCATCGGCAACCTCTCCCGCCGCATGCTCCAGACCGAAAGCGCCTGGATGCGCGAGGAGCTCAGCAAGTACCAGTCCGCCGCCCCGTGCGAGACCTGCCACGGCGCGCGCCTGCGCCCGGAGCCGCTGGCGGTGAAGATCGCCGGGGAGCATATCAGCCAGGCCGCCGCCCGCTCGGTCCGCCACGCTTTGGCCTGGTTCTCGACACTCGAGGCCAAGCTCAATCCGCAGCAGCAGGAAATCGCCCGCGCCATCCTCAAGGAGATCAACGAGCGGCTCGGCTTCCTCAACAATGTCGGCCTCGATTACCTCAACCTCGACCGCACCTCCGGCACCCTATCGGGCGGCGAGAGCCAGCGCATCCGCCTCGCCAGCCAGATCGGCTCCGGCCTGTCCGGAGTCCTCTACGTCCTCGACGAACCCTCGATCGGCCTCCACCAGCGGGACAACGACCGCCTGCTGGTG
>DASZEO010000482.1:0-3644 GCA_035940755.1 Allosphingosinicella sp.
TAGCACAATTCGAAGTGGAGGTGCGGCACGTCCTCCACGCACCCCCAGTAGCGGCCGTAAAGCGCTTCCGCGCCGATCAGGTTGAGCGCTCCGGCGATCGGCCGGCCGCCGCGCAGGGCAAGGACCAGGAGGACCCTGTCGCCGAGACGCTCGCCGAGCATCGAGAAAAAGGACCGCGTCAGATAAGGCCGGCCCCATTTGCGGGCGCCGGTATCCTGGTAGAAGGCCCAGAACGCGTCCCAATGCGCTTCCGTCAGGTCGGCGCCGGTGACGTGCTCCACCGTCAGCCCCTCCAGCGCCAGTGCCCGTTCCCGGCGGATCATCTTGCGCTTGCGCGAGGAAAGTGCCGCGAGGAACTCCTCGAAGCTGCCATAACCGTCGTTGAGCCAGTGGAACTGGCTGTCGGTGCGGATCAGCCAGCCCGCCGCCTCGAACAGCGCCACCTCCTCCTGCGCGATGAAAGTCGCATGCGCCGAGGAGAGGCCGTGCGCCGCCACCACCCGCTCTGCCGCGGCGATGAGCGCGGGGCGAAGCGCCGGCTCGAGCGCCAGCAGCCGCCTGCCCGGCACGGGCGTGAACGGCACGGCGATCTGGAGCTTGGGATAATAAGATCCGCCGGCACGCTCCCAGGCGTCCGCCCAACCGTGGTCGAACACATATTCGCCCAGGCTGTGGCTCTTCACATAAGCGGGCATCACCGCGTCGGGCGCGCCTCCCGGACCGTCGATCGCGATCGGCAGCGGCTGCCAGCCGGTGCGGGCGGTGGCGCTTCCCGATTGCTCAAGCGCGGCGAGGAAGGCGTGGCTGACGAACGGGTCGGAATCGCCGGCGCAGCGGTCCCATTCCGCCGCGGCGAACGATTCCACGCCCTGCGCCAGCCGGGCGACGATCGGCTCGCCGCTCACCGCGCCGGCTCTTCGTAGATGATCTGCTCGGCATGCTCGCCCGCGCGGGCCCAGTCGGCGACGCTTCGGCAGGTCCAGGTCAGCACCGGGAGCCCCTTCGCCCGCTGCGCGGCGGCGAAGCCGGAGGGCAGGTCGCGAATGTCATAGGCGAGGAAATCCGGCCGCGCCCGCCACGCCGCCAGATGCCGCGCCACCGCTCCCCGCCAGCGCCGCCCCGCCTCGGTGACGACGAGGCCGCGCAGCGTCTCCGGGGCATGGCGCGCGAACCAATGGCCGACCTCAGGGTTGAACGACATCACCCCCACTGGGCCGGTATAGCCCTCAAGCAGGCGGGCGACCGCTCGGCTCAGCCCGCTCGGGTCGCGGCCCGGCGCTTTGACTTCGATCAGCAGCGGCGCCCGACCCCGGATCAGCGCCAGCACCTCCTCAAGCGTCGGGATCGTCTCGCGGGAGCCGCGCAGCCGGATTCGCGCCAACGCCTCTGCGGTGTGCGCGGCCAGTGGTCCGCTCGCCTCGGTCAGCCGCTCGAGTGTCGAGTCGTGGAAGACCATCGCGGTGCCGTCCGCCGCCGCCTGGACGTCGAGTTCGATCCCTCGCCCGGCGGCGATGGCGGCTTCGAAGGCCGCCCGGCTGTTCTCGACGCGCCCCGGCTTATGCAGGCCGCGATGCGCGAAAGGTCGCGAGATGAGGCCGGTGAGCCTAGAGCGCCGCGACGGCGACGACGGCATCGATCTCGACCGCGGCACCGAGCGGCAGCACCGGAACGCCGACGGCGCTTCGGGCATGGCGGCCCGTTTCGCCGAACACCTGCTCCATCAGCTCCGAAGCGCCGTTGGCCACCTTCGGCTGGTCCGTGAAGGATCCGGCGCTGTTGACGAAGACTCCGAGCTTGACGATCCGCTCGACCCGATCGAGCCCCACCGCCTTTTCGATCTGGGCGAGCAGCATCAGCCCGCAGGCGCGGGCCGCGCGGACGCCGAAATCGAGATCGCGGTCCTCGCCGATCCGGCCGGTGAGCAGCGCTCCGTCCTCGAAGGAGACCTGGCCGGAAATGTGGAGCAGGTTGCCGGCAAGCACCGTCGGCACATAGGCGGCGACGGGCGCGGCCGGCGCGGGAAGGGCGATGCCGAGCTCGGCCAGGCGTTCGGAAATCCGGTTGGTCATGGCGCCAGCCGTAAGCACCGCGCCGGGTGCCGGGTCAACTCCCCTCACCCTTCGCGCGCGACGACGAAGCCGGCGAAGCTCTGGCTCGTCGGCATCATCTCGATCGT
Source organism: Allosphingosinicella sp. (assembly GCA_035940755.1). GTDB lineage: Bacteria > Pseudomonadota > Alphaproteobacteria > Sphingomonadales > Sphingomonadaceae > Allosphingosinicella. The sequence continues at coordinate 2,177 of DASZEO010000482.1, forward strand.
GTTGATGTTGAGGTGCGGCGGAAGCGTCGCCAGCCACCAGATCGTGCCGGCAATGTCGTCCGCGGTCATCGGATCCATGTTCGCATAGAGCGCGTCCGACGCCGCCTTATCGCCGCCGGTGCGGACGATCGTGAACTCGGTCTCGGCCATGCCGGGCTCGATCGACGTGACGCGGACGCCGGTGCCGTGAAGGTCGCAGCGCAGGTCGAGCGAGAACTGGCTCACGAAGGCCTTGGTGCCGCCATAGACCGCGCCGCCGCGATAGGGGTAGGTGGCCGCGACCGAACTCAGATTGATGATCATCCCCTTGTGGGCGATGATTCCTGGCAGCAGCTTGCGCGTGATGGCGACGAGGCCGGTGATGTTGGTCTGGATCACCTGAAGCGACGGCTCCAGCTCCGAATCCTGAAGCGGCTCCATCGGCGGCGCCAGGCCGGCATTGTTGATGAGGATGTCGACGTCGCCGAACGCCTCCGGAAGCGCGAGCGCATCGATCGCGGCCAGGTCCCGCATGTCGAGCTCGACCGGGTGGAAGGTCTGGGCGCCGAGCTCCGCCACGAGCGCGTCGAGCCGCTCGCGCCGGCGGCCGGTGCCGACCACCTTCCACCCTTCGGCGGCGAAGCGTCGCGAGGCGGCGGCGCCGAAGCCGGCCGTCGCGCCGGTGATGAACACGGTTCCGCTCATGCTTCCTGCTCCGCTCCGTTCGCGCTGCCGAGCCGCTCCAGGATCCACGGCAGCGCCGCGTTCCATTCGTCGATCCGGGCATGGGCATGCTCGGCCGGCGGGGTGCGCGCGGCGAGGCGCGGCTCGGCGATCATGTGCAGCCGCCACACGTCCGGCGCGTGCTCGGCGACCGACTGGTGGTGGACCGAAAGGTCGTCGACGAACACGGCGGCGACGGGCTTCATCTCCTCGATCAGCTCGAGCACCGGCCGGCCCTTGCCGCCGCGGTTGCACAGCACCCGATGGCGGATGTCGAACGCCTCCAGCTGCGCGACCCGGTTGGCCTGATAATCGTCGCCGATATTGGTGAGGATGACGATGTCCGCGTGACGCCCGATCTCGGCGAGCGCCTCGGCGGCCCCCGGAACGACGTTCTGCCGGTGCATCTCGCCTTGCCAGAACAGGTCCAGCAGCGGCCACACCCGCTCCTGCGGCACCACCTGGCCGTCGCGCGTGCGCAGCGCTCCGGCGAAACCCGGCGCGTCGACCGCGAAGGTGAGGTCCGCTGCCTCCTCCACCCACTCGGAAAAGTGGCTGACGAAGTGGAGGATCACTTCGTCGCAGTCGGTGATCAGCAGGGGCCGGCTCATCGCTCCAGGCTCCGCCGAGCCTCGACGAGTTGGAGCGGCGTAAGGCCGAGCGCCTCAGCGCAGGCGACCAGGTCCGGCTCATGGCCTTCGAGGAAGCGCAACATGGCGGCGAGAAGCGAGCGCTCCCCCACCCGCGCCCGCAGAGTCTCCGGAGT
>DASZEO010000483.1:0-5802 GCA_035940755.1 Allosphingosinicella sp.
GCGCGAGCCGCGCTCCAGGCCGGCCTCGTCGACCGGATCGGCGACCGCACCGCCTTCGGCCGCCGCATGGCGCAGCTCGCCGGCAACGACCGCGAGGAGGTTCCCGGCAGCTTCCGGGCGATCAACCTCGCCGCCTGGTCGGACGAGCATCCGGTCAGCGAGAATTCGGGCCAGATCGGCGTCCTCACGGTGGCCGGCATGATCATCGACGGCCACGCCTCGCCCGGCACCGCCGGGGCCGAGAGCGTCGTCGACAATCTCGAGCGGGGCCTGCGCGAGCGCAACCTCAAGGCGCTGGTCGTGCGCGTCGATTCGCCCGGCGGCTCCGTCACCGGTTCGGAGCGGATCCGCCGAGCCATCCTGGCGGTCCGCGAGCGCGGCATCCCGGTCGTCTTCTCATTCGGATCGGTGGCGGCGAGCGGCGGCTACTGGATCGCCACCGCCGGCGACACCATCCTCGCCGAACCCTCCACCATCACCGGGTCGATCGGCGTATTCGGCATTCTGCCGAGCTTCGAGGGGACTCTGGCCAAGCTCGGCATCGGTGCCGACGGCGTGCGGACGACGCCGCTGTCCGGCGAGCCGGACGTGCTCCGCGGCCCGTCGCCGGAGGCGGACAGGCTGCTTCAGATGGGCGTCGAGAGCACCTACCGCCGCTTCGTCGGCCTCGTCGCCAGGGCTCGCAACCTTCCGCCGGCGCGGGTCAACGCGATCGGCCAGGGCCGCGTCTGGGACGGCGGCACGGCGCGCCAGCTGCACCTGGTCGACCGCTTCGGCTCGCTCGACGACGCCATCGCCGAAGCGGCGCGCCGCGCCCATATCGACGGCGACGACGCGCGGCCCGTCTTCCTCGAGCAGGAGCCCGGCTTTTTCGCGCAGATGCTTCGGGGCCTGGCGAGCGACGAGGAGGAGCAGGCTTCCCGCGACGTCTTCGCCCGCGCCGCGCAGCGGTCGCAGGCGCTGATCGAACGTGCCCTGTTCGAGGCCCAGGCGCTGGTGCGCGCGCCTGCCTTGCAGGCGCGCTGCCTCGAATGCCCGATGCCCGCGCCGGTGCCGCGGCCCCGCGCTTCCCTCTCGCTGCTCGCGCGGCTCGGCGCCATGGTCTGGGGCGCGTGACGATCCGGCTCGCCGGCGCCGACGACGCGCCGGCGATCGCCGCCATTTACGCCCCCTACGTCACCGGCACCTTCGTCTCGTTCGAGATCGAGCCGCCCGACCAGCGCGAAATGCGCCGGCGCACCGAAAGCGGCGCCGGCCTTTATCCCTGGTTCGTCGCCTGCGCCGAGGACGGCGAGATCCTCGGCTACGCTTCGGCGAGCGCCTTCCGAACCCGCCGCGCCTACCGCTTCACCGTCGAGACCAGCGTCTATCTCGCCGCCTCAGCCTGCGGCCGCGGCATCGGCCGCCGGCTCTACTCGGTCCTTCTGGACACGCTGACGGCGCAGGGCTTCACCCAGGCGGTGGGCGCGATCAGCCTGCCCAATCCGGCCAGCGTCGCCCTCCACGAGGCGCTCGGCTTCACCCACGCGGGCACCTACCGCGAGGTCGGATACAAGCTTGGCCAGTGGCTCAGCGTCGGCTTGTGGCAGCGCTCGCTCGCGGAGCCGGGCCACCCGCCGGAGGAGCCGAAGCCGGTCGCTGCGGTGTGGCCGCTCGGGCCTTCGGCCGGTCAGTCGCCGGACCGCTTCGGCGATTCGCGCACGGTCCGATAGATCAGCGTCTGGTTGAGCGTTGGCCGATCGGCCGACTGGGTGACCGCCTCGATCGCATCGTCGCCGATCCGGCGCAATAGCTCCACAGCCTCGCCTCGCTGCCGTCGGGGAGGCGGTAGACGTGCTCGCCGGAGTCGAGCCGCCCAGGCGAGCCGCGGAAGGCTCCGCGGATCACGGTGCCGTCCGAATTGGCGTCAGTGAACGCGAGGCCGCCCGCGGCGTCGGCGCCGTACAGCGTCTGGCCGCTGTAGACGGGGTCGTCGCGGATGAGCTCGTTGCGGTCGCGCACCTGCCGCCCGCCATCGACCGCCTCGAAGCAAACGGTGTCGCGCTCGCCTGAATCGAACTCGCCGCGCCAGCAGCAGTCGACGAGGGAGCCGAGCGGCTCGAGCGGCGCGGCAAGCGCCGGCGACTCCGCCTGCACCATCGCCGCCAGCAGGATCGCGATCGTCAAAGCCCCTGCTCTAGCGGCCCCAACGGCCGTGGTAGACCGGCAGCGACCACCCGCGAAGAATGGCGCCGCCGCGAAGTGCGAACCCTGCCAGCGCCGCCGCCGCTCCGGCAAGCCCCGCAGGCGCTCCGGCGAGCACCAGCCCGACCAGCAATGCCGCCGACAGCGCCGTGGCGGTCACGTAAAGCTCCTGACGCATCAGGATCGAGGGCTCGCCGGCCAGCACGTCCCGGATGATTCCGCCGACGCAGCCGGTGAGCACGCCCATCCCGAAAGCCGGCAGCGGCGCGAGGCCGAACGCGAGGCCCTTGGCTGCGCCGAAGCTCGAATAAGCGGCGAGGCCCGCGGCGTCGAACCAGAGCAGCGCGCGTCCCTTCCACACGCCCGACGGCAGCAGCCACACGGCGCAGGCGGCGGCAAAGCAGATCAGCAGCGTCGCATTTTCGTGCACCCAAAAGACCGGCGCGCCGATCAGCAGGTCGCGCACCGTCCCGCCGCCGACGCCGGTGACCACGGCGAAGAAGATGAAAGTGACCAGAGTCTGCTTCTTCTCCGCCGCGAGCAGCGCTCCGGATACGGCGAAGACGGCGATTCCGCCGAGGTCGAGGAAGCCGAGCACCGGCCCGAGCGCGTCGGGAAGCTGGGCGGGAGGCATCCCTTGGCGCGTACCACATACCGCCGTCCCAGCGAACTCCGCGGTCTCCTCGCGAGACTCACTCGCGGCGGGTGGTTACCGGGACGACGTCCACAACCGCGGTCGCTGCTCTATCCGCCGAAAATCCTCCAGGTGATGCAGCCGATGAAGGTGACGGGAATCGGCGATCCATCCTGTCCGGTGGCCGGCTCGAGGCGGGCGCGCTGGCGCATGACCCTGCAGCTGGTCGCGTCCAGATCGGCGTCACCGCTGCTTTCCACCACGGCGCAGTCGCCTACGCGGCCGGTGGCGTCGATATGAAGACGGAAGACGACCGTCCCCTGAGCGTGCCTGCGCAGGGCGGACGCGGGATAATCATTGTTCGTGACGAACCGGGCAAGATTGCCGCGCGGCGGCGTTCGTACCGCCGCCCACGCCGCGGCATCGATTCCCCACTCCCGCATCACGCTTTCCTCGCACTCCCTGAGGGCGGCGAGGGCGCGACCGCTTCCCGGCAGCGGCATTTCGAGCAGAGTCGTTCCGTCGCGGGCGACTCGAACGGAATCGGCGGCCGCGAAGGCTTCGCGCACGTCTTCCGAAGCATTGAAGATCACCACGGCGTCGCCGCCGTGTGTGCGCTCAACCTCGATGCTGCCGGGAACGGTCCATCCTTGTGGACCGAAGCTGATCGTCAGCCGCGCTGGATCGGACAGTGCGCGGTGAGGCCAGCTGCGGCTGACGACCCGCAGATCGGGGCGATAACGCCCCGGCACGATTTGCAGCGCGAAATATTTCGGCGGCGGCGAGGCGCTCCGTCGGATCAGCGAGCAGCGCCGCTCGCCCCAATCGATGTTCCAGCTGCCGGGCGGGAGCGGCGGCGGACGCTGGGCGCTAGCGGCGGCCGCGAGGGCGAAGCTCGCGACGCAAAGGCCAAGGCGCAGCGGCGGCTTCATCCTCCGGGCCTCACACGTGGATCGGCTTGCCGTTCACCGCCATCGCCGCTTCCTTCAGCGCCTCGCTGTGCGTCGGATGGGCGTGGCAGGTGTAGGCGATGTCCTCGCTCGTGGCGCCGAACTCCATCGCCTGGGCCGCCTGGCCGATCATCGTTCCGGCGACCGAGGCGATCATCCACACGCCGAGCACCCGGTCGCTCTTCGCGTCGGCGATCACCTTGACGAAGCCCTCGCCCTCGCGGTTGGTCTTGGCGCGGCTGTTGCCGAGCATCGGGAACTTGCCGGTCTTCACCTCATGGCCCTGCGCCTTCGCCTCCTCCTCAGTGAGGCCGACGCCGGCCATCTCGGGCATGGTGTAGACGACCGAGGGGATCACCTCGTGATTGACGATGCCGATCTGCCCGGCGAGGATTTCGGCCACGGCGATGCCTTCGTCCTCCGCCTTGTGCGCGAGCATCGGGCCCGGAGTGACGTCCCCGATCGCATAGATGCCCTGGATTCCGGTGCGGAAGTCGTGGTCGACCTCGATCATGCCGCGATTATTGACCTTCACGCCGGCCTTGTCGAGGTCGAGCCCTTCCGTATTCGGCCGGCGTCCGATCGAGACCAGGACGTGCGTCGCCTCGATCGTCTCGGCCGCGCCGCCCTTTGCCGGCTCGACGGTCAGCGTGACGCCGCTGCCGTTCTTCTCCGCCCCGGTCACCTTGGTCGAAAGGCGGAATTCGAAGCCCTGCTTCTTGAAAATCCGGTTCGCTTCCTTGCGGACGTCGGCGTCCATGCCCGGCAGGATCTGGTCGAGGAACTCGACCACCGTGACCTTCGCGCCAAGGCGGCGCCACACCGATCCCAGCTCGAGCCCGATCACCCCGCCGCCGATGACGACGAGATGCTCCGGCACCTGCGCCAGCTCCAGCGCGCCCGTGGAATCGACGATCCGCTCCTGGTCCACCTCGACACCGGGAAGCGGAGTGACGGACGAGCCGGTCGCGATGACGAAATTCTTGGCGCGATAGGCGCTGCCGCCGACGTCGATGGCGTCGCTGCCGGTGAACCGCGCATGGCCCTTGAGCCACGTCACCTTGTTCTTCTTGAACAGGAACTCCACGCCCCCGGTCAGCCCCTTCACCGCCTCGAGCCGGCCGGCGTGCATCGCGTCGAGATCGACCGACACGTCGCCGACCTTCACGCCCCATTTGGCGAGCGTGCCATGCGCCGCCTCCTCGAACAGCTCGGAAGCGTGGAGCAGCGCCTTGGAAGGAATGCAGCCGACGTTGAGACAGGTGCCGCCGAGCGTCTCGCGGCTCTCGACGCATGCCGTCTTCAGCCCCAGCTGCGCCGCCCGGATCGCCGCCACATAGCCGCCCGGCCCGGCGCCGATCACGATCACGTCGAAGTCTGTGTCTGCCATTCTCTACCTCGTGCCCCGGCGAAGGCCGGGGTCCAGCACAACAAAAAGGGCCCGGCCCCCGGCCTTCGCCGGAGAACAGTCACTTACAAATCGATCAGAAGCCGCATCGGGTCTTCCAGCGCTTCCTTCATCCGCACCAGGAAGGTGACCGCCTCACGGCCGTCGACCAGGCGGTGATCGTAGCTCAGCGCCAGGTACATCATCGGCCGAGCGACGATCTGCCCGCCGCGCACCACGGGCCGCTCCTCGATCCGGTGCATGCCGAGCACGGCGCTTTGCGGCGGGTTGATGATCGGCGTCGACAGCAACGAGCCGAACACGCCGCCGTTGGAGATGGTGAAGGTGCCGCCCTGCATCTCCTCCATCTTCAGCGTTCCATCCTTCGCGCGGCGGCCGAAGTCGGCGATCGTCTGCTCGATCTCGGCGAAGGAGAGCGCCTGCGCATCGCGAATGATCGGCACCACCAGCCCCTGCGGCGCCGACACCGCCACCGACACGTCGACATAGTCGCGGTAGACGATCTCCTCGCCTTCGATCGACGCGTTGACGGCGGGGATATCCTTGAGCGCCAGCACGGCGGCTTTGACGAAGAAGCTCATGAAGCCGAGCCGGATGCCGTGCTTCTTGTCGAACAGGTCCTTGTA
>DASZEO010000484.1:0-4730 GCA_035940755.1 Allosphingosinicella sp.
CGTCGCCGGTGCCGCCGCGCAGCGTGTCGTTGCCGTCCAGGCCCTTGATGAGGTCGTTGCCGCCGAGGCCGCTCAGGCGGTTGCCGCGGGCGTTGCCGAGCAGCGTGTTGGCGCCGGCATTGCCGTTGCCGGTCACCGCCGCTCCGATCAGCGTCAGATTCTCGAGCGTGTCGGCGAGCGTGAGCGTGATCGCGCTCTGGACCGTGTCGGTGCCGCCGCCCGCCGCCTCGACGATCTGATCGCCGGCATCGTCGACGACATAGGTGTCGTTGCCGGCGCCGCCGGTCATCGTGTCGGCGCCGGCGCCGCCGTTCAGCCGGTTGGCCGCGCCGTTGCCGGTGAGGCTGTTGGCGAGGCCGTTGCCGGTGCCCTGAATCGCGGCCGTTCCGGTGAGGGTGAGGTTTTCGACGTTTGCGCCCAAGGCGAAGCTGACCGAGCTCAGCACCGTGTCGGTGCCGTTGCCGGCGGTCTCGACCGCCTTGTCGGCGATATTGTCCGCGAAATAGGTGTCGTTGCCGGCGCCGCCGTTCATCGTGTCGCCACCGGCGCCACCGTCCAGCAGGTCGTCGCCTTCGCCGCCGTCGAGCGTGTTGGCCGCGCGGTTGCCGGCGATCTTGTTCGCCAGAGCGTTGCCGGTCCCCCTGGTCGCGCCGGTTCCGGTTAGCGTCAGGTTCTCGACATAGGCACCGAGCGTGAAGCCGACGGAGCTCAGCACGGTGTCGATGCCGCCGGCCGCGCTCGTTTCGACCGCCTGGTCGCCGGCATTGTCCACGACATAGGTGTCGTTGCCGTTGCCACCGGTCATCTTGTCGGCGGAGCGGCCGCCGTCGAGGCGGTTCGACCCGCCATTGCCGGTCAGCGAGTCGGCATGGTCGCTGCCCACGGCATTTTCGAAGCCGCGAACGGTATCGATGCCGCCGCCGCCGGTGTTCTGAGCGCCCGTCGAACCCAGATTGACGGTGACGGCCGCCGCCGCGGACGCATAGGACACCGTGTCGATCCCGTCGCCGCCGCCGCCGTTGAGGGAGTCGTTGCCGGCCCCGCCCAGGATGATGTCGCTGCCGTTGCCGCCCTCCAGCACGTCATTGCCGTCGCGTCCGTTGAGCAGGTCGTCTCCGCCCAGGCCGGTAAGCTTGTTGGCGAGGGAGTTTCCCAGCAGCTGATCGCCGAGCGCGGTGCCCTCGATATTTTCGATGCTTTGAACCGTCACGGACCCGAGCGGGAGGATGTCCAGGCCGAACTCACCGCCGCCATAATTGGGCAGGAGCTGTGACGTCGTCAGCGTCAGGTCGATCTTCACTCCGGCTTTGAGTGCGGGAGGGTAGTCGATGTACATGTATCCGCGGACGAACGGCGTGAAGCGGAATGCCAGGGTATCGGATCCCTCGCCGCCATCCACAAAATCGCTGCCGAGCTGGGGCGTCAGAATGTCATCGCCGCCGCCGCCGAGGAGTCGGTCGTTCCCCGCGGAGCCGACCAACTGGTCGGCAAAAGCGGTGGCGGTAACGGTGACCTCGTCGAAATCTACTGCCACCACAGAACGGGTCGCAGTGAAGCGATTGACGCCTTCCCAGACATAATAGTCGCCAAGGCCGCCGAGAAAACTATTCACCCCGGCCGTCGCGCCGGAATAGTCGACGAACAACCGATCGGTGTCGCCCGCCCCGCCGGCATTGAGGCTGTCGCGGCCAGCGCTGACATAGGCCGTATCATCGCCGGCGCGAAGCTCGACATAGTCGTCCCCGCCCAGAGCATAATCGCGGAAGGTGTCGTCGCCGGAACCGAGGCGCAACATGGCGGCTTCGACTCCTCGTGCGGTCCGGTTCGTCCCGAAAGACAGGCCGGCTGCGGTCGCGGCCACATCCATCGATATGTTCAGGCTCGCGCTGCTGGCGGAAAGGTCGCCGCTCCAGAGGTCGAGCCCGGCGCCGCCGTCGGCGAGGAAGCTGCCGGTGAGGACCCAGTCGATCTCGCCTACAAAGTCGTCGCCGTCGCCGCCGTAAAGCTGGTCGAAGCCGCCCTCGCCGACGAGCCTGTCGGCGCCGCCGTCGCCGAACAGCTGATCGTCGGCGGCACCGCCGGAGAGGAAGTCGTCCCCGTCATTGCCATGAATCAAATCGTTCCCGTCACGACCGGACATCTCATCCGCCTCAGTGGAACCCTGAAGCTCGTCCGAGCCGGAAAGCAAAAACCAAAACGAATCGGAGAACGCCATGCCATATCCGAAATCGGCGTACGCCATCCCGATGCCGGAGATCGTGAAAACCACCGCGCCGTCTCTCAGCACCTCCAGCGACTGCACGGTCCCGACATCGGGCACCGAGTCGCCATCCGTGTCGGCGAAGTCGGTACCGGTCAGCTTGACGTCGCAATTGGTATAGCCGCCCTCAAACAAAGCTGTGGAGGACGTGATGGAGGAAGCAGGGCCATTCAACGAGAGGAAGTAAAGGTACTCGTCCTTGACATCGACAGGGCCGGTCCCGGCCTTGAGCTTCACCATGCTGTTATCCCCCACCCGCATCGCCGTTGACGGCTCGCCGGATCAGCCCAGGCTTCAGGGTCGGGCAGACACGACACGTAAGCTGTTGCTTCCGAAGAAGAATAGACCATTGTTGCGGTCTAGGGTCAACCAGCTCTGGATTGTATCGGGAAAAAAGACTCGAGACACTCCTATTCGGCGGCCGCGTTGACCATGTTCGAGGCCGCTTCAGCGTTGGCCTGCTGGCGCTCGAGGAACGCCGCGGTCTCGTTGTCGAGGCGCGCTTCGGCGGCGCTCACTTCGTTGTCGGCCTGAGCCTCGTAGGCGCGCGCCTTGCTTTCCATCTCCGCCTTCGTGCGGGCATAGCGGTTGGCGACCGGCTCCTCCTCGCGGCTACAGGCGGCGAGAAGCGCAAGGGCGCAAAGGATCGTGGCGGCGCGCATCGTCGTTTTCCTCGGCGGCACCCTTGGCAAAGCGGCGCGCGAAGGCAAGCTTTTCACGAGTTGCTTACCTGTCGGCTCTAGAAGCGGCCCCATGAACGCACCGGTCAAGCTCGACGCCGAAGCGGCGGCAGAGGGGCGCGCCGACCCGCGCCCGAAGTCGGCGGTGAGCGCCGGCGTGGGCCTTGCCGGACTGGCCGGGCTCGGCGCGTGGGCGGCGGTCTCGCGGCTTTACGGCATGGAAGGCTCCTACGCGGCGCTGGTGGCGCTGGTCGCCTGCGGCGTGCCGATGGCGCTGTGGTCGCTGCTGGTCGACAAGGTGCACCGCAGCCCCACGACCGGCATCGACTGGGCCGCGGCGCCGCGGCCGCTCAGCGAGACGCTCGACATCTCGATCGTGAAGCTCGCCGGCCTGTGGGGGATATGGGGCGTGATCGGCGCGCTCTACTGCATCGCCCGCTGGTATTGGGACGGGCCGTATTTGTTCGCTATGCAGGTGCTCGGCTTCGGGGCGATCCCGATGCTGGTCCTGTCCATCCCTTACGTGCTGTGGCTCGACCGGCGGCTGGTCGAGCCGCGGGACGGGGCGTGGAATTTCGGCCAGCTGCTGATCGGGCGAGCGGACTTGGTCGACCGCGGGGCGCTGTACGATTTCTTCCGCGCCTGGGCGGTCAAGGGCTTCTTCCTCGCCTTCATGATCTCGATCGTTCCCGGCAACTGGGCCTTCACCATCCACGCCGAGCGCGAGTGGATCCTCGGGAGCCCGGTCAACCTGGCGCTGTGGCTGATCGGCGCGATGTTCACGATCGACGTCGTGCTCGCCACCGTCGGCTATGTGCTGACCTTGAAGCCGCTCGACGCGCATATCCGCTCGGCCAACCCCTATGCGGCGGGCTGGACGGCGGCCCTCATGTGCTATCCGCCCTTCATTCTCATGAACCCGGGCGGGCCGCTCGAATATCATATCAACACCGCCGGGCCGAACGGCTGGATCCAGTGGCTCGACGGCCATCCGGTCGCGCTGGCGCTGGTGGGCGGATGGCTCGTGTTCCTGACCGCCGTCTATGCCGGCGCGACGGTCGCGTTCGGGCTGCGTTTTTCCAACCTCACCCATCGCGGCATCCTCACTCATGGCCCCTATGCCTGGACCAAGCATCCCGCTTACGTGTCGAAGAACCTGTTCTGGTGGTGCGCGGTGCTGCCGTTCCTCGCCACCACCGGCAATCCGGTCGACATGATCCGCAACACTGCCCTGCTGGCGCTGGTGAGCGGCGTCTATTACTGGCGCGCGCGGACCGAGGAGCGGCACCTGGGCGCCGACCCCGCCTACCGGGAATATGCCGCCTGGATGGAGCGCAATGGCCCCATCCCGCGGCTGATCAACCGCCTGAAGCCGCGCTGGGCGCGCCCGCCGGAGGCGGTGCCGGCCGAATGACTATTGGCTGATGTAGAGCCAGTAAGGCCCCGTCGCGTCCTCCTCGTACGAGCTGACCCGCACGATGTAATCGCCTGACGCTTCGGGGGCGAAGGCGACCAGCGAATTGACCCCGACGCCGGTGTCGTCGTCCATTTCCAGCACTTCAGGGGAGTCGCTGTCGCGCTGGTCGGGCGTGATGACCGAGACGGTGGTGTCGAACGCCTGGGCGTTGACGGCGATGTAGCGCGCCTGGCCCGCTTCGACGTGGATCAGATAGTCGTCATAATGATGGCCGTCCGTGTCGGCGTCGCCGGCGTCGAGGCTGCCCTGCCAGAGCGACCAGCTGCCCGAGACGGGAACGTTCGTGCCGGGAGTGCTGACCGGCGGCGGCAGC
>DASZEO010000485.1:0-1602 GCA_035940755.1 Allosphingosinicella sp.
CGGCGGCACGACCGTGTCCTGCGGCTGGGCGACGGCCGGCGCCTGCGGCGGCACGGTGCCGAGATAGTCGCGCACCAGCTCGTCGAGCGTCGGCTCGCGGCGCGGGTTGGAGAGAAGCTGCTGGCCGCGCGCATAGCCATAGCGGCGCGCGCTCACCGCCCGGGCGTCCTCGGCCGAGCGAAGGATGGTCGGGCGGATGAACACCATCAGGTTCGTGCGCCCGCGCGAGCGCCCGCGCGAGCGGAAAAGGTTGCCGATGATCGGGATGTCGCCGAGCAGCGGGATCCGCTCCAGCGTCCGGCGCTCATTGTCGTCGAGCAGGCCGCCGATGCCGACGATCTCGCCATTGTCGACGGTGATGGTGGTCTCCAGCTCGCGCTTGTTGAGGATCAGGTCCTGGAAGTTGGAGGAGACCGGACCGGCGATCGAGCTCACTTCCTGCCGGAGGTCGAGCTTGATGGTGCCGCCGGCGTTGATCTGCGGGCGGACCTCGAGGGTGATGCCGACATTCTGGCGCTGCACGGTGCGGAAGGTGTTGTCGAAATTCTGCGACAGCGCCTCGCCGGTGGTGATCGGGATCTCCTGGCCGACCAGGATGCGCGCCTCCTGGTTGTCGAGCGTCATGATCGAGGGCGTCGAGAGGATGTTGGAGCGGTTGTCGGAGCGCACCGCGTTGACGATGGCGCCGAAAATCTCGTTGCCGCTTCGGATCGCGCCGCCGACCAAGCCGCCGGTGGCGTTGGCGATCGAGCCGACGGCAGCGTCGGTGAGGTCGTCGACCAGGTCGTCGGAGGCGCCGAGCTCGCGCGCGGCGATGGCGCTGGCGATGAGGTTCGCGTTGGGGGCGATGTTGGAATAGTTGGTCACCGCGAACGGGATGTTCGACCCGCGCAGGCCGGAGAGGAAGAGCTGGACTCCGAGGCGCTGGGCGGCGGTGTCGGAAATCTCGACGATGATCGCCTCGACCAGCACCTGCTGGCGGCGCACGTCGAGCTGGCGGATGACCTCGCCGAGCATGCGCTGGACGTCCGGTGTGGCCGAGATGACGATGGCGTTGGCGCCTTCGAAGCGGGTGACGACCGCATTGCGCGCGGCGAGCGGCGGGGTGCCGCTGGGCGCCGCCGGGGCCGCGGCAGGCGCGGGCTGCGGCACGTCGGAATCCCGGGTCATCGGATTGTTGTCGCCGCCCGAATCGGTTCGCCGGCTCCGGCGCAGGCGTTCGCGGGTGGTGGGCGGGGTGACCGCCTGGCCCAACAGCTGCTGGAGCACCGGCAGAAGCTGCTCGGCGTCGGCATGTTCGAGGTAGATGACGCGAATCTCGCTGCCGCTGGCGGCGCGAAGGTCGAGCTCCTGGGCGATGGCGATGAGCTGGGCGACGGCCGCCGCGTCGCCGCGAAAGGCGATGGCGTTGGAGCTGTCGACCGGCACCACCGACACGCCCTCCGGCGCCAGCTCGCCCAGCGCCTCGGCGATCTCGCGCGCTCCGGCATTGTCGAGGCCGACGACCCGGGTGACGCCGGTGTCGACGTCGATCGAGGCGAGCACCTGGCGGATGCGGCGGACATTGTCGGCGAAGTCGGAGATGATGATCGAGTTGCGCCC
>DASZEO010000486.1:0-2663 GCA_035940755.1 Allosphingosinicella sp.
GTGATCGGCGACGGGCCGGTCCGAAGGCTCAGCGTCCAGGAGGCGGCCGAGTATCGCGGGGCGGGCTTCCTCTGGCTCCACCTCGAGGGGCGCGACGAGCACGACCTCGCCTTCCTGAAGGGCCAGAGCGACATTCCCGACATCGCCGCCGGCGCTCTGATCGCGACCGAGACCCGGCCGCGTTGCGACCGGATCGAGGAAGGCGCGATCGTCAACCTGCGCGGCCCGGGCGACCTCGACCCGAACGATTCGGACCGCCTGGTGTCGGTGCGCCTGTGGGTCCGGCGCGACCGGGTCACCTCGCTCAGCCGCCGCCGGCTCACCGCCACCGCGGCGGTCGCCGAGCTGGCCAAAGCGGGCAAGATCCTCGATCCGGGCGACCTCGTCGCCGCCTTCGCGCGCGAGATCAGCCGCGAGCTCGATCCGGAAGTGGCCGATTTGGGCGATAAGCTCGATGAATGCGAAAGCGTCCTCGAAGACGGCAACATCTACCGCCTGCGAAGCACGATCGCGCAGATCCGGTCGGACGCCATCTCGTTCCGCCGCTTCGTCGCCCCGGATCGCGACGCGCTCAACACGCTGGCGGCGATGGAAGTGGAATGGCTGGAGGAGCAGGACCGGCTCCACATCCGCGAGGCCGCCGACCGGTTCGCACGCATGGCCGAGGAGCTGGAGGCGGTCCGCGAACGCGCCGCCTTGCTCCACGAGCAGCTCACCGACCTACGCTCGGAGCAGATCGACCAGCGCTCGCTGCTCATCTCGATCGTTGCCTTCATCTTCCTGCCGCTGACCTTCATCACCGGCCTGCTCGGGATGAACGTAGAGGGGATCCCTTACGCGCACAGCCCTTGGTCGTTCTGGGGCGTGCTCGGCTTCTGCATCGTCGTCGGCGTGGCCGTGCTCGCCTGGTTCGCGCGGCGGCACTGGCTGAGACGGTAAGAGGTCGACGGCGGCGTCAGGCTTCCAGCTCGACGTCCCAGTAGAGATAGTCGCGCCAGCTGTCGTGGAGGTAGTTGGGCGGGAAGGAGCGGCCATGCTCCTGCAGCTGCCAGCTGGTCGGCCGGTAGGGGTGGAGCCTCAGGTGCATGTGCGCCTCCCGCGGCGTTCGCCCGCCCTTCCTGAGGTTGCAGGGCGCGCAGGCGGTCGCGACATTCTCCCAGGTCGTCCGGCCGCCGTGGGCGCGCGGGATGACATGATCGAAGGTGAGCTCGACGGTCCCGCCGCAATATTGGCAGGAGAAGCGGTCGCGAAGGAACAGGTTGAACCGAGTGAAGGCGGGATAGGCGGAGGGGCGCACATATTGCCGCAGCGCGATGACGCTCGGCAGGCTCATTTCGAAGGTGGGGCTGTGGACCTTGCGGTGATATTGGGCGACGATGTCGACTCTCTCCAGAAAGACCGCCTTGACGGCGGTCTGCCACGGCCACAGGCTTAGGGGATAATAGCTCAGCGGCGTGTAGTCGGCATTCAGCACCAGCGCCGGGCAGCTTTCGGGATGCCGAAGGAGATCGGGGTGGTACAAGGCTCAACGCGCTCCCGTTTCTTGGAGAGGACCTCCAGAAACCCGCCCTCGAAGCCTGTCGCACCCAGAACGAGGGAGAATGCGGGCGCCCCGGCCTTCTCTTCTCCGATGTTCCGCCACGCCTGGCTGCCCGCGCGTGACGGCGTACTGACACCATAGGTCGCGACTCGCGGTCAAGCGCTAATCGGCCCCGATGCACCCCGTCACCCGCTTCGCGCCGAGCCCGACGGGACGGTTGCACCTCGGGCACGCTTATTCGGCGCTGCTGGCGCACGATTTCGCGCGGGACGGCGGCGGGACGTTCCTGCTGAGGATCGAGGACATCGATCCGGGCCGGGCGCGCGCGCAGTTCGTGGACGCGATCCTGGAGGACCTGATCTGGCTCGGAATAGAATGGGACGGGGAGATCGTCTACCAGTCCGAGCGGCTGGACCTGTACGCCGAGCCCCTGGAGCGGCTGAAGCGCGAGGCGCTCGTCTATCCCTGCTTCTGCACCCGCGCCGACATCGCCGCGAGCGCCTCGGCACCGCACGGGCTCGGCGGCAGCCCGGCTTATCCCGGCACCTGCCGCGGCCTCGCCGGACCCGACCTGACCCTCCCACACGCGTGGCGCATCGACATGGCCGCAGCGCTCGAGCGCGCCGGGCCCTTGACGTGGTTCGAAGGCGACGAGGCGGTGAGGGCGGAGCCGGAGGATTTCGGCGACGTCGTCCTGGCGAGGAAGGACGCGCCAGCCAGCTACCACCTTGCCGCCACCCTCGACGACGCCGCTCAGGGGGTGACGGACGTGGTCCGGGGGCGTGACCTGTTCGCCGCCACCCACGTCCACCGGCTGCTGCAGGCCCTGCTCGACCTGCCGACGCCGGTCTACCGCCACCACCCGCTGCTGACCGATGCGGAGGGACGGCGGCTGGCGAAGCGCCACGGCGCGCCGACGCTCGCCGATCTGCGGGCCGCCGGTGCCGATCCGGTTGAGCTTGCGGCGGCCCTGCGCTCCGGCCAAATGCCGGCTGGTTATTCGCTCGCCAGCGCCTAGATAGGCGCGATGCAGTGGCCGCTCGCCATCCTCCTCGTCCTTGCCGCCGGCGCCACTTTGTTCGTCCTCGCCAAGGGCGTCATCAACATGGCCCAGCAGAAGGAC
>DASZEO010000487.1:0-2249 GCA_035940755.1 Allosphingosinicella sp.
ACGAAATGACTTTCGCGAGAGGTCCGAATAGCTTAGGGACGGCACTCGCGAAGATGTGCTGCGTTTAGAACGGACTCAACAGGGAGAGCTGCAAAATGAGCACTCGGACTTTCGCGATGATCTTCGGGATCGTCTTCCTTCTGGTCGGCATCGCCGGCTTCATCCCGGGACTGCTGATGGAGAGCAACCATCCCGGCCACGCGGCGGTGACCGTGAACCAGTTCAAGGGCGACCTGCTCGGCCTGTTCCCGGTCAACCTGCTCCACAACGCGGTCCACATCCTGTTCGGCCTGTGGGGCCTCGCCGCTTCCCGCTCGCTCGGCGGCTCGATCGCCTATGCCCGCGGCGTGGCGATCATCTACGCCGTGCTGACGGTCGCCGGCTTCATCCCGAACCTCGACACGATGTTCGGCTTGGTCCCGCTTTTCGGCAACGACATCTGGCTGCATGCGCTGCTGGCGCTGGTCGGCGCCTATTTCGGGTGGGTGCACCGCAACCCGGCCGTCGCTTCCTAAGCTTCGGCTCGGCGCTAAGGGGTCCGCCGCGGCTTGCCCGGCGGACCCTTTTTGGTGTAGCAGGCGGCTGGGACCGGCGAGGGGTCGTCGCGCGCCGCCGTGCGCGCTCATGGACGACGCGAGGGGCACCGGTTGCGTGAAAAGGGCACCATGATCAGGAACTTCCGGCTCGGCGCGCTCGCGCTTCTCGTTGCTTCCCCAACCATGCCTGGAGCGATCCAGACGGCGGCGCTGGCGCAGGAACAGCCGCAGCTCGGCTATGAAGGCGTCGCTCCGGCCGCCGAGCCGCAGCCGGCGGCGCCGTGGCGCGCGGCAGCCGCCCGGGAGCTGCTGCGCTACGTCGAGAATATCGCCGGCGAAGGGCTCGATCCCGCGACCTACCACCCGGAGCGGCTTCGCGATGCGCTCGGCGGCGACGATCCGGCCGCGCTCAACGCCGCCGCGAACGAGACTTTCCTGCGGCTGACCGCGGACCTCAGCGGCGGCTATGTCCGCGGCAACGGCCGGGTCGACTGGCACATGCCGGACGTCGGCATCGACGGGAACCGCCAGCAGCAGCTGCTCGCCCAGGCGAGCCAGGGCGGCGTGGCGGAGCTGCTCGACGGCCTGCTTCCCACACATCCCCAATATGTCGGGCTCAAGGCCGCGCTCGCCAGGACGGCGGAGAGCGACACCGCGCGCCGGCTGCTGATCCGCTCGAACATGGAGCGCTGGCGCTGGATGCCGCGCAACCTCGGCGCGCGCCACGTCATCGTCAACGTCCCGGCCTTCACCGCCGCCATCGTCGACAACGGCCGCGTGATCGCGCGCCATCGCGCCGTCGTCGGCGCCCGGCGCACCCCGACTCCGCAGCTCTCCGCCCGGGTCGTCGCCGTCACCCTCAACCCCTGGTGGAACGTGCCGCAGAGCATCATCCGCGAGATGGGCGGGCGCTTCGGCGGCAACTACCAGGTCCGGCGGACCGACGGCGGGACGCTGGTCGTGCGCCAGCCGCCGGGCCCGGGCAACGCGCTCGGCCGGGTCAAGATCGAGATGCCGAACGAGCACGCCATCTACCTGCACGACACGCCCGCGCAGGCGCTGTTCGCGCGGCCGGTGCGCGCCTTCTCGCACGGCTGCATCCGCACCCAGAACGTCCGCGACTTCGCCGCCGTGCTGCTGGCGCCGACCGGCGAGTGGAACCGCGCCGCGATCGACCGCACCATCGCGACCGGCGAGAACCAGCAGGTCCCGCTCGCCGAGCCGATCCCGGTCTACATCGCCTATTTCACCGCCGCCGCGACGACCGACGGCAATATCGTCACCTATGCGGACGTCTACGGCCGCGACGCGCCGGTGCGCCAGGCGCTGAACCGCGCCGGCGGCAATACCGAGGTCGCCAGCGCCGACTGACGCCGGCGCCTCCGTCGAAAGCATCCGGCGTTTCGCCGAAGCAGGTGAGCGCCTCCGTCGCAGGCATGGAAAAGGCCTGAGCGCCCGTTTCCCGGGTTCGACAGGGGTTTAGCCCATGCCTGCTCTTCTGCTCGGCCTTGCCGCTGCCGCTACCGCTTTGTCGACAGCGCCGGCCGCCGATCCTGTCGACGAAGTCATCGCCGCCGAGCGCGCTTTTGCCGCGGACACGCGCGAGCACGGCTTTCGCGACGGCTTCCTCGCCTGGGTCGCGCCGGACGGCTTCACCTTCCATCCCCGGCCGGGCCCCGAGCGGCCGCGGCTCGAGGCGCTTCCGGACGGCGC
>DASZEO010000488.1:0-1994 GCA_035940755.1 Allosphingosinicella sp.
TCAAACGCCGGCGGCAAAGCAAGACGGGGGGCATGAAGCCGGGATGCAATCCTGCATCCGCCGGGCCAGCCACCGCACATAAATTGGGAAGAGATGATCCGATCGGTTCGCGCCGCGGGCTTTGCCGCGGCTGCTTTCTTGCTGGCTGCCTCGGTCGGCTGGAGCGGCCCTTTGCAGGCGGATGAGGGACAGTCGGCACCGGTCGCCGGAAGCTATCTCGACCATGCCGGTGCGGCGCTCGAGGACAGCGACGTCGGCCTCAACGACGCGGCCGCTCCGGCCCCGGCCGCCGCCGCGGCCGGCGGCGAGACGGCGGCCGTCAGCGAGCTTGCCGATCACATGTTCGCGCTGGCTGACGCCGCGATGCCCCGCCCGCGCACGCTCAGCGAGCTGGTCGACGCCTATGCCGGCGATACCACCACGGATCACGAGCAGGATTGCCTCGCCAACGCCGTCTATTTCGAAGCGCGCGGCGAGCCGATCGAGGGCCAGCTGGCGGTGGCGGAAGTGGTGCTCAACCGCACCCAATCCGGCCGCTATCCCGAGACGATCTGCGCAGTCGTCACCCAGCCCTGGCAATTCTCGTTCGTCAACGCCACCGGCCGCATCCCCGCCGCCGACCGCTCATCGCAGGCCTGGCACCGCGCCGTCGCGATCGCGCGCATTGCCGAAGCGGGCGGAAGCCGCCTGCTGCCGCGCAACGTCCTTTGGTACCATGCCGAATATGTAAGCCCGGGCTGGGGTCGCCGCCTGGCGCGCAACACCAAGATCGGGCTTCACATCTTCTACAGCTGAGGCCTTCGCCGACGCGCCGCCTCAGGGCCGGCGAAGCCGCACCGGCCCGATCACCGACGACAAGGACAGGCGGCCGCGGCCCGAGCCCAGCCGGGCGCGGTAGGTGCCATATTCTTCGGAGACGTCGAAGTCCGGCGAGAGGCTGCGGACGCTCCCCATCACGCTGTCGACGCTGAGATCCGCATCGACGCCGGGGCCGAAGCTGAGGTCGACGGGGCCGACCACGCTCGAAATCCGGACGCCCTCTTCGGTCATCGGCGCGATGCCCAGCGACAGGCCGCCGGCGACCGAGTCGATCTCCGCGGCGCGCACCCGCGCCAGCGTGGCTTGCCCGGCAATGCTGCTGAGCCGCACCATGCCGTCCACCGGCGCAACGTCGAGCGCTCCGGCGATGGTCGAGAAATCGAGGTTGACCGAGCGCGGCACGCGCAGCCGCACTTCCTGGCGCGAGCGGATGTTGCGGCAGTCGCGGTCATGCTCGCGCTGGACGTGCTCGATGGTGAGCCGGTCGGGCGAGGAGGTGACTTCGGTGCGGTAGCATTGAAGCTCCCGCTCGGTCGCTGCCATCCGCACGATGTCCACCTGAGCGGTATCGCCGCCGTCGGTCGTCTCGACCGTGACGGGGCCAGCAATGCCGCGCACCCGGACCGTCCCGCGCGGCGAGATGCGGTAGGTCTCGTGAATCTCCTGGCGCGCACGCATCTCGTCGTCGTCATTGTAGGTCTGGCCGCGGTCGGCGCCGGCGGCGAAGGCGGACGCGCCCGCCGCAAGCGAGGCCGCGGCGGCGGCGAGGAGCAAGGCGGAGCGGGGCGAAATTCTCGGCATGGGGACCTCCTGATCGGGCTGTCGTCGCCGTTATCCAAGCAAAGGCCGCGCCAGAGGCCGGGAATCGGCGGCCAAGCGATGGCTGCGGCCCCGGGCTGGGCCCGGAGCTTGCACGAATCGGCGTGCGGCGGCGGACAGCGTCGTCCGGTTCCGGACAAAGCCGCTCACCGCAGCGTCCTCAAAGTGATCGAGTAACGCAGCGTCTCCACCGGCGGGATGCTGTGCTCCCAAAGATCGCGCGCGGGGCCGCGCAGCAAATAGGCCGAGCGCGGCTCGGCGGTGAGGGTGAAGCGCTCCCACTTCGCGCCCTGGCGCCGCCGGAAGCGCAAAGGCGCCGGCGCCAGCAGCGAGATGCCGATCACGTCGCCGAACAC
>DASZEO010000489.1:0-2092 GCA_035940755.1 Allosphingosinicella sp.
CAGCAATGGCACCTTCACGACGAAACTCACCCCCGCTTCGATCCCGCCCTCCGCCAGGCCGCCGGCGGCGACCCCTTGCTCCAGGTCTACCGCGAGATCGACGCGTCGCTCGGCCGGCTGATCGCGGCCGCGCCTGAGCGGGCGAGCCTGCTCGTCCATCTCAGCCACGGAATGGCCGCCCATCATGACGGGACTCACCTGCTCGACGAGGTGCTTCGCCGGCTCGACCGTGCCGGCCGTGGCGGTGCCGCTTCGCCGCTGAGGCAGGCGCTCAAGCCGGCCTTTCCACACCTGCAGCAATGGGCGGAGCGGTGGCGCGTGCCGGCGGCGGTCCGCACCCGGCTCGCCCAGGCGCTCCGCGGCGACGGCCCTCGCGACCGCGCGCGGCGGCGCTTCTTCGCCGCGCCCAACAACAGCGTCTATGCCGGTATTCGGCTTAACATCATCGGCCGCGAAGCTCAGGGCAAGGTTCGCCGTGACGAGGCCGAGGCGCTGATGGATAGGATCGAGGCCGACCTGCTGGAGCTGGTGAATCTCGACACTTGCGGGCCGGTGGTGCGTGCCGTCCACCGAAGCCACCTCCACCATAGCCGGTCGCACGATGACCATATGCCGGACCTTTTCATCGAATGGGAACGCACCGCCCCCATCGAGCGGGTCTACTCGGCGAAGGCGGGGACGGTGCACACGCCTTACACCCACTGGCGCACCGGCGACCACCGGCCGGACGGGCTGCTGATCGCCGTCGGGCCGGGTTTCGAAGCGGCTAGAGAGTATCCGCCGATCGAGGTGGAGGATCTGGGCCCGAGCATTGCCGCGCACCTCGGCGTGCCGATCGCGGACGTCGACGGCGCCGTGGTGCCCTGGCTCGCTAGTCGAGGATCCGCGCCAGCCCTTTGGACAGCTGAAGCGCCCCGTGAAGCCGGGCCGGCGCATCGGGCCAGCTGCGGGTGATGACCAGCTTGCTGTCGGGCCTCAATTTCGCCGTCCCCTTCAGCCGCTCGACATAAGCGATCAGCCCAGGAAGGTCCGGAAAGGTGTCGTTGTGGAAATGGACGAGCGCGCCTTTGGCGCCGACGTCGAGCTTGGCCACCTGCGCCTTGCGGCAATTGAGCTTGATCTCGATCACCTTGAGCAAATTCTCGGTTTCGTCCGGCAGCTTGCCGAACCGGTCGATCATCTCGGCGGCGAAGCTTTCGATTTCCTGCGCCGCCTCGAGGTCGTTCATCCGGCGGTAGAGGCCCATCCTGAGATCGAGGTCGGGGACATATTCGTCCGGGATGAGGATCGGCGCGTCGACCGTGATTTGCGGCGAAAAGGCATCGGGGCGCACTTCGGCGCCGCCGGACTTGGCTTCGAGGATCGCCTCTTCCAGCATGGACTGGTAGAGTTCGAACCCGACCTCCTTGATGTGCCCCGACTGCTCGTCGCCGAGCAGGTTGCCGGCACCCCTGATGTCGAGGTCGTGGGTGGCGAGGTCGAAGCCGGCGCCGAGATTTTCAAGGCTCGCCAGCACCTGCAGCCGCTTGTCGGCGGTCTCGGTGATCAGCCGGTCGCCCGGGGTCGTGAAGTAGGCGTAGGCCCGGGTCTTGGCCCGCCCGACGCGGCCGCGAAGCTGGTAGAGCTGGGCGAGCCCCATCCGGTCGGCGCGGTGGACGATCAGCGTGTTGGCGGTCGGGATGTCCAGGCCGCTTTCGATGATCGTGGTCGAGACCAGGACCTCGTATTTGCGGTCGTAGAAGGCGCTCATCCGCTCCTCGACCTCGGTCGGGGCCATCTGCCCGTGGGCGACGACGTAGCGGACTTCCGGCACCTCCTCGCGAAGGAAGAGCTCAATGTCCGGCAGGTCGGCGATTCGCGGCACGACGAAGAAGCTCTGCCCGCCGCGATAATGCTCGCGCAGCAGCGCCTCGCGCACCACCACCGGATCCCACGGCATGACATAGGTGCGCACCGCCAGCCGGTCCGTGGGCGGCGTCTGGATCACCGACAGCTCGCGAAGCCCTGACATCGCCATTTGCAGCGTGCGCGGGATGGGCGTCGCCGTCAGCGTCAGCACGTGCACGTCGGACCGGAGCGTCTTCAGCCGCTC
>DASZEO010000490.1:0-8037 GCA_035940755.1 Allosphingosinicella sp.
AGCTTCAACGGTTGCGCCACCGGCGAGGTGGTGACGCGCGCCGCGATCGCACCCTTCCAGGAGCTGTTCGTGGGCAATTCCCCCTCACCGCGCCTTTCCGTCGGCTTCGGCGTCAACTGGAACTCGCCCTTTGGCCCGTTCAGGATCGATATAGCCAGGGCGCTTCTATCTGAGCCCGGTGACGACACCAAGCTCTTCACTTTCAACGTAGGGACCGCTTTCTGATGAACAAACTTTATTTTGGCGCGGCTGCCGCCGCGCTCGCGCTCGCCGCACCTTTCGCCGCTCAGGCACAGCAGCTGCCGCCCGCCGTGATCGCGGTCGTCAACACCGACCGCATCCTGCAGCAATGCACCGTGTGCGTCACCGCCAACCAGCAGCTCCAGGGCCAGGTCCAGCAGCTTCAGCAGCGCGCGCAGCAGCTCGGCCAGCCGCTCCAGACCGAGGAGCAGGCGCTCGCCACGGCGATCCGCGCCCTGCCGCAGGGCCAGCAGCCGGACCAGGCGTTGCAGCAGCGCATCCAGACTTTCCAAACCGGCCAGCAGAACGCTCAGCGCGAAGTCCAGACCCGCCAGGAGCAGATCCAGCGCAACGTCGCTTATGTGCGCCAGCAGCTGGGGCAGCGGATCGAGCCGGCAGTGAGCCAGGTCATGCGCCAGCGCGGCGCCAACATCGCGGTGGACACTAATGCCACTCTGGCGATCAACCCCACGGTGGACATCACTGACGCCGTGCTCGCGGTGGTGAACCAGAACACCGCGGCGCTGAACGTCAACGCTCCGCCGCCGCAGCAGCAGCCGGCGCAGCAGCAGCCCCAGCAGCAGCAACAGCAGCAGCGCCGGCCGCAGGGCCGCTAATGGCCGACGAGGCCAGCGCCGCCCTCGGCCCGCTCGATGTGAGGCGGGTGATGGCGGCGCTGCCTCACCGGTTCCCGATGCTCCTCGTCGACCGGGTCGAGACGCTCGAGCTCGACCGGCGGATCGTCGCCACCAAGGCCGTGACGATCAACGAGCCTTTCTTCCAGGGGCATTTTCCGGGCCGCCCGATCATGCCCGGCGTTCTGATCGTCGAAGCTCTGGCCCAGACCGCGGGCGTGCTGGCGGTCGAATCGCTGGGCCTCTCGGGATCGGGCAAGCTGGTCTACTTCATGGCGATCGACGGGGCGAAGTTCAGGACGCCCGTCGAGCCCGGCGTGCTGCTTCGCCTCGAGGTTGATTTCGTCCAGAAGCGGACCAGCGTGTGCAAATTTGCCGGCCGCGCCTTCGTCGGCGACAAGCTCGCTGCCGAAGCCAACTTCACGGCAATGATCGCGGATCCCCCTGCGGACTGAGCGCGGGGCGCCACGCGCCATCCACACGCTCGATGCCGAAAATGGCGCCGACGTGGGGGCCGTCCAGACCTTCAGCGGCGATTCGGCCCCCGTTGATGACGAGGATGCGGTCGGCATAGCGCTCGGCGGCGTCCAGGTCGTGGATGGCAACGAGCGCCGCGCGGCCTTCACTTCGAAGCTCCGCTTTCAGCATCTCCATCAGCCGGATCTGCCAGAGCGGATCGAGGTTGGCGGTGGGCTCGTCGAGCAGCAGCAGCTTCGGCCGCGGCGCCAGCGCCCGGGCGATGAGGATGCGGCTGCGCTCGCCCGTGGACAGGCGGTCCACACGCCGGTCCAGCAGCTCGTCCAGCGCCAGCGCCTCGGGCAGCGCCCCGCCGCCGCCGAGCGCGATGAGGTCTCGGCCGAGCAGCGGCCAGTGGACGTCGCGTGATGCCGGAAGGAAGGTGAGGAGGTGGGGCCGTGTGGCGGGGCCGGCGCTGTGGGGGTCCACTCCCCCGATGCGAACCTCGCCGGCCGGGTTCCCGATTCCGGCCAGCGCATGGAGCAGGCTCGTCTTGCCGCTGCCGTTGGGTCCGACCAAGCAGGCCAGCTCGCCCGGCGCCAGATCGAGGTCGACGCCGAACAGCCGCCCGGCCAGCGACAAGGCTCGCGCTTCGACCTGCGCGGTCATGCCCGCAGCCTCCAGCGCATGTGCGCCACCAGCCACAGGAAGAACGGAGCGCCGAGCATCGCCGTCAGCACCCCGATCGGCAGCGTCCGTCCCACCGGCGCCAGCCGCGAGGCGACGTCGGCGGCGATCAGCAGCAGCCCGCCGATCAGCGCCGCGGGGAGCACTGCACCGCCCGGATGGCCGTGAGTGAGGCGCCGGGCGAAGATCGGCGCCACCAGCCCGACGAAGCCGATCGCGCCGCAAATGGCGACGCATGCGCCGACTCCCAACGCGCTCAGGCACACGACCTGGAGCCGCAGCGAGAAAATGTCGTGGCCGAGCGACTGGGCGACGTCTTCCCCCAGCGCAAGGCGATCGAGCGGCCGCGCCAGCCGGACCAGCAGCGCGATCGTCAGCAGTGCCGGCAGCGCTGCGAAAGCGAGCTGCGCCAGGCTCCGATCGACCAGCGATCCCATGAGCCAGTCATAGGCGTCGTAAAAAGCGAAGGGGGAAGGCGCCAGCGCCAGCGCCAGAGTCGTGAGCGCACCGCCAAGGGCGCTGATGGCGAGCCCGGCGAGCAGCAGGGTCGCCGTCTCGGCTTTCGCACCGGCGAGGGCGAGCAGAAGCCCGAGCGCCGCCAGCGCGCCCGCCACCGCGCCCGCCGACAGCGCGATCGGGGCGGCAAAGCCGAAAATGTAGGCGGTCATCACCGCTCCCAAGGCGGCGCCGCTGGTCGTGCCGGTCAGGTCGGGGGAGGCGAGCGGGTTGGCGAAAAGCCCCTGTATGGCCGCGCCGGAGGCGCCGAGGGTGGCGCCGTAGACGAGCGCGAGCGCAGTACGCGGCAAGCGAAGCTCGGCCAGCAACGCTACCGCAAGGCCGGAGTCCTGCTCGAAGACGGCGTAAAGACTCGCAGCCGGCAGGAGCAGAGAGACCAGAAAGGCGAGAACGAGCGCCAGCGCCAGGACAGTCAATCCCCTCCGGCTCATCGCGCCAGCTCCCGCCGCAGCCGTTCGATCTCGCCGATCAGCAACGGCCCCATGCAGGTCCAGCGCCGCCCGTCGGTGGCGAGCGTGCGCGAGCCGCGGGCACGGCGCACCAGCGGATGGGCGAGCCAGCGCTGCGCCGCCGAATATTGGCCCTGCCGATAATCGCTACGCAGTAGGACGGCAGGGGGCCGCGCGATCAGCGTCTCGAGTGAGATGCGGTCGCCCTGGACAGCGCGCTGACGAAGGCCGGCGAGGGCCATCCACTGTGCCTCGAGACCAGCAGCCGAGACCGTCCGCCCGCCGCCGCCGAGCCAGAGCGTGTCTGTACGGGCCGGCGGCGCCGTCGCTCGAAGCGCGGCCAAACGCCGAAGCAAGGCCGCGCCTTGCTCGGGGCGCCCAAGCGCGGCGGCGAGGCGCCTGATGCTTACCTCCAGGTCGCCGAGGGTCTGGGCGAAAGGCAGGTCGAGCGCCAGGATTCCAAGCCGCGCCGCGATGCGCAGCCGGTCGCGCGCGCCGCCGCCCATCGTCACCACCAGGTCGGGACGAAGCGCCGCGACCGACATCAGGCTCCCGTCGTTGCGGCGGAAGCGGCGTGCCTGGCGCCACAGCGGGGTTTCGGACGGATCCTGGGCGAGGTGAGTGACTGAAAGGACCTGCTCAGGCGCTGCCAGCGCCAGCACCAGCTCGTCGGTACAAAGGTTCAACGATGCCACCCGCCGCGGCGCGGCGGCCGGCGCGGGCGTCGCCAGCACCAGGCTAGCGGCCAAGAGCGACGCGAAGGCCCGCATAAGCCGTCCTGCCGGCGGTATTGTAGCCGGCGACGTCCTGATAATCGGCGGCGAACGCATTCTCGATCCGCGCGAAGAGCTCGAGCTCGGGCCGGATCCGATAGCCGACGTTGAGCGAAGCGAGCAGGTAATCATGCAGCGTGACGGCGGCGAAGCTGTCTGAATCCACGTCCCGGCGCGAACCGACATAGACGATCGCGGCCCCCCAGCGGAGGGCACCGGTGTCGCCGTGGGCGATGAGGTTGGCGCTGCTCCGCGGCCGCCTCACTTCGCGGACCGGCGGCGATCCCACCATCCGCTGCTCGTCGGCGTCGAGCCAGGTATAGTTTGCCGCGAGGTTGAGCCACCGGGCGGCCCGGTAGCCGGCGGTGAGCTCCACCCCCTGGCGGCGGCTCCTGCCGGTCGCGTTGGCGGTAGTGGTGGGGGTCGTGAAGACTTCGACGATCTCGTCGTCAAGGGTAGCCCGGAAATAGGTGGCAGAAAGGTCGAGCCGGCCGCCCTGGCGGCGAATGCCAGCCTCCCAGCCGCGCGAGCGCTCCGGGCGCAGACCGGGATTGCCTCGGAACGAGCCCGGGAAGAAGCCGTACAGATCGTAGAAGGTCGGCTGGGCGATGCCTTCCCCGTAGGAGGCGTGGAGCGTCCAGCCGACCGCCGGCCGCACCAGCACCGCGCCGCGCAGCGTGGTGGCGTCTTCGAACGCGCTGAAGCTGTCGTGGCGCACGGCGAAGTCGGTGCTGAGGGCGCCGCTCCAGTCGGCGCGCCACTCGGCGACGACGGCAGTGAGGCTGCGGGAGCGGTCCTGGTCCGTCCCGCCGAAAAAGACCGTGTCGCGGGCGCGGAAATGCTCCTGCTGGCGATCGACGGCGGCGGTCAGGCGGTGGCTGCCGAGCGTCCGCGAAAGCTGCGCGCCAAGCGTTAGCCGGTCGCCGAAAGTCGTGTTGAGCGGAGCATCACCGAGGAAGTTGCGGTTGGCGCTGTCGAGATAGCTGACTTCGCCGCTCAGGCTCCAGCCGCCGCTTTCCACGGCCCCCCAGCCGCGCACGGCGCCGATGCGGTTTTTTGTGGCGTCGAGGGTGTCGGCGTGTCGGAAGGTGACGGGATCGAAGCCGTCAAATTCGCTCCGGCCCTCAATCCAATGAGCGACCGCGCCGACTTCCAACGCTCCGGCACGATGAATCGCCTTCAGGCTGCCGGCGAAGTTGTCGAAGCCGTCGTGGTCGCCGCCTGAGCCGAAAGAGTCGATGCCCTCGCTCCGCTGCCACCCGGCGGCGCCGGTAACCCCGAAGCCGCCGGAAGCCAGAGCATGGCGGCCGAAGACGCGGGCGCTGTCGAGGCTGCCATATTCACCCAGCCCGCCAAGGCCGCGAGCCTCGAACGGGTCGGCGCCTGTTACCGCAACCACGCCGCCGACCGCCTCAGAACCCCAAAGGGCCGATTGCGGACCGCGCACGATTTCGATGCGCGACAGCAGATCGGAGCTCAGCAACTCGAAGCGCGCTTCATTGCCCGCGGCGGGATCGTTGAAGCGAATCCCGTCCAAGAACAGCAAGGTGTGGTTCGCTTCGGCGCCTCGGATGCGAAGCTGAGTCTGGCTGCCGCGCGGGCCCGAGGTCGCGACGGCGACGCCCGGTGTCAGGCGCAGCAGATCAGAGGGGGAGGGGAGGGCGAGATCCTGGATCGCGGCCTCATCGAGCACGGTCGCCGAAACGGGGGCTTCGTCCGCCTCCAAGGTCTCCCGCGAGCCGGTGACGATGATGGCCGGATCGGCCTCGGCCGCCGTTGCAGCGATGAGGATGATGAAAAGACTCATGGGCTGACCTCCTTTGCGACACACTCACTCGTGTCGCCTCGGAGGAGCCGCGCAGCGTTGCAGCCGCATGGCGCCACGCGCCGCAGGCTGGTCCCGGCCGGGCGCGGACGACGGCGAAGGCAGGTCTCCTGGCTTGCGGCTCAAGCGCCTCGGCGCCCTTTGCGGGCGGGAGGCTCGCCGCTGACAGTTGCGGGCACAGCGCCGGATTTGCACCGGCTTCCCATTTTCACCGCCTCGCGGCGGCACCTTCGCCAAGCCCGGCTACGCCTCCGCCGCCAGCCTTGTCAATCACGGCCCCAGCCGCTAGATGCCGCCTCTGCGATCCGACAGGCTGGTCGGAAACCAGCCAAAATCACGGAAGATCAAAGAGATGAAGACCGGAAGCCATCCCGATTACCATATGATCAAGGTGCAGATGACCGACGGCACCGTGTTCGAGACCCGCTCCACCTGGGGCAAGGAAGGCGACACGCTGCAGCTCGACATCGACCCCAAGGTCCATCCGGCCTGGACCGGCGGCAACACGCGCGTGCTCGATGCCGGCGGCCAGGTGGCTCGCTTCAACAAGCGCTTCGGCGGCCTCACCCTCGGCAAGAAATAAGCGCGGTGCGCGCGGCTCCGACGCTGGAGACCGCGCGCCTTCGCCTCCGCCCTTTCCGCGCTGCAGACCTCGACGCGCAGGCCGCGACGATGGCCGATCCCGACGTGGTCAGGCACCTGGGCGGCAGCCCCTTCTCGCGCGAGGACACCTGGCGGCGGCTCCTGACGGGGCCGGGGATGTGGGCCTTCTTCGGCTTCGGCTATTGGGCGGTGGAGCGGCGCGAGGACGGCGCCTGGCTCGGCCAGGTTGGCTTCGCCGACTTCAAGCGCGACATGCAGCCGTCGATCGAGGGGCTGCCGGAAATGGGCTGGATCTTCGCGCCGTCGGCGCAGGGGCAGGGCTATGCACGCGAAGCGGTGGCTGCCGGCCTCGCCTGGGCCGACGAGACACTCAAGGCGCCCGAGATCGTCGCGATCATCGACCACGCCAACACGGCGTCGATTCGCCTCGCGGAAAGATGTGGTTTCAATGAGCGCACCGACGCGACTTACCGCGGTGCACCGATCCTGCTCGTCCGGCGGCCTATGCCCGCCCGAAATTAGAAGCGCGCGTTATAATTGCGCCACTGCTCGGCGGTCAGGCAGACGCGACGGCCCGAAGTGCGCGATCCGGTATTCTCCTCGATCCGCCGGCAGATGCGGCGGTCCGGATCATCCTGACCCTGCGCCTCGGTGGGGGCGGTCGACTGCTCGGTGCGGGCAGTGGAGCTGTTCGTGTCGGCCTCCGGCGTCTCGGACGCCTGCGCCAGCATCGGTGCCGCGAGGAAAAGGGCAGATATTACAACGGTAAGCGCTTTCATCGAAGAACCCCTCCACCCGGCTGACTGATGTTCGTGAGACAGTGCAGATAGGGGGTGAAGCTGTCGCTGACAAGTGTCTGTCAGCGCAGGATAATCTCAGCTCGCCGAATTGCCGCTCGAAACATCGCCCAGCTTCGGGCTCGGGCGGTCCGCAACCTGCCTCTTGCCGTCGATGACGATCGGCGAAGCCACCGCGGGCACCCCGCCGCGCTCGATCTGCATGCCGCGCGCTGCCACCTGGGGATCGGCGAAAACCTGGGCGACGTCGTTGATCGGACCGCCCGGAATGCCGGAGACGGCAAGGGCGGCGAGCAGCTCCTCGCGCCCGCGCTGCGCCACCAGCACGGCCAGCGCCGCAGCCAGAGCCTCACGATTGGCCACTCGATCCGCATTGGTGGCGAAGCGGGCTTCTTCGCCGAGCGCCGGCTGCCCCAGCAGCGCGCACAGGCGCCTGAACTGGGCGTCGTTGCCGACGCCGATAATGACGTGCCCGTCCGCGACCGCAAAGGTTTGGTAGGGCGCAATGTTGGGGTGCGCGTTGCCGAGCCGGCGCGGCGGCTCGCCCGAGACCAGATAATTCATCGCCTGGTTGGCGAGCACCGCCACCTGCGTATCAAGCAAGGCCATGTCGATATGGCAGCCCTCCCCCGTGGAGTCGCGTCCGCGCAGCGCCGCGAGGATGGCGCTGGCGGCATAGAGGCCGGTGAAGAGGTCGGCATAGGCAACACCGACCTTCATCGGCTCGCCGGCGGGATCGCCGGTCAGGTCCATGATGCCGCCCATGCCTTGGATGATGAAATCGTACCCTGCGCGGGAGGCATATGGCCCGTCCTGCCCGAACCCCGTTATGGAGCAGTAGATCAGCCGCGGGTTGAGCGCCTTCAGCGACGAGTGATCGAGGCCGTATTTGGCCAGGGCGCCGACCTTGAAATTCTCGATCAGAATGTCGGCGCCCCCAGCGAGCTCGCGCACCTGCGCCTGACCCTCGGCCGTCGTCAGGTCGATCGCCACCGAGCTCTTGCCGCGGTTGCAGCTGTGGAAATAGGCGGCGCTGCCGTCGGCGGCGAAAGGCGG
>DASZEO010000491.1:0-3634 GCA_035940755.1 Allosphingosinicella sp.
CGCTGCTGGTCGTGCCCAACGCTCTGCTCGCCCGGCATTTCTTCGGAACGAGGATCACCCCGCGCTTCCTCGCCGGATCGGCAGTGGCGATGGCCGGCGTGGCGCTGCTTTTCCTCCAGGAAATGCGCGCGGCCGCGACCGAGCCGCGCGCGGTGGTCGCCGGCCTCGGCTTCACGCTGGTGGCGGTTCTCGCCGCCTCGGTCGCCAACGTCATGCAGCTCGCGGAAGGGGTGAGGACGCGTTCGGTCGCGGCGATGCTCGGCTGGGCGATGCTCTACGGGGCGATAGCGGACTCCGCCATCGCCTGGGCTTCGGCCGGGCCTCCGGTGGTCGAAGCGAGGATCGGCTACTGGCTTGGCCTGCTTTACCTCAGCGTCGTCGCCTCCTCGCTCGCATTCTGGCTCTATTACCGGATCATCCGGGTAATCGGACCGGCGCGCGCCGCTTATTCGAGCGTGCTGATCCCGATCGTCGCGATGATCCTGTCGACCGTCTTCGAAGACTATCGCTGGTCCCCGCTCGCGCTTGCCGGCGGCGTCCTCGGCATAAGCGGACTGGTCATCGCGCTTCGCGCCGGCCGGGCGCCGCCCCCGCCCGCAGGGGAATGAGCAAATGAGAGCAGGCCCGCGGCAAGGGGCAGCCGCGGGCCTGCGGGGCTAACTAGATTGGCTGCCGCTTTTTAGCGGACGGCGCCCCTGCGGAACAGGTTGACGATCGCGAGCAGGATGACCGCGCCGAGGAAGGCCGCGATCAGCGTGCCGCCGTCGAGCGGGCTGTTGATGATGCTCCCGTCGGCGCCGAAGAACCGGCCGAGGAGGAAGCTGCCGAGCAGCGACCCGACGATGCCGACGACGATGTTGAGAAGGATGCCCTGCTGAGCGTTCGTCCGCATGACGATGCTCGCAAGCCAGCCGATGATGCCCCCGATGATCAGCGCAAGAATGAGACCCATGGCTTTACTCCTACTTTGCTCCGCGTGCCGGGTGCGGCCGCGGATCATGAAGCAGGACGCTTCAGGCGAGGCCTTGTTCCTCGTTTCGGCGCAGGAGCGAATCCCGATTCAGGCGCGGTGGTAGGCCAGTTTGCCCTTCGGCTGCGGCGGCGGCGTGTCGGACGCCTTCAGGTAAAGGTGGCAAACCAGCAGCAGCAATGAGGCCGAGTAGCACAAATTCTGCCATCCCTGGGCGTAGCACAGGCTCACCGGGAGCATCAGCAGGAGCACCAGCCGGAACACGGATTCGCGGACGCGGGCCGTGCGGGTGCCGACCGACGAGGCGGCCTGGCGGTAGGCGACGCGGCGCACGCCGTCGAGGATGAGCAGCCACACCAAAGCGCGCAGCATCGTGACGAAGATGCCGTCATAGGGGCCCTTGCTGGCAAGCTCGAGCGCGACCGCCGCGACGTAGAAGGCGACGCTGCCGTTCAGGCACTCGATCGACGCGCGCCATTGGCTGAGGCCCAGCCGATGCTGAAGCCAGCCCGCCATGGGCGAAGCGATACGCTCGATCAAAAGGTCGTCGACTGTGCCCATCCCCATCCCCATGCGCAGACTAACACCAGAGAATGGTTGATAAAGCCTCAAAATTTCGCGGACGGCCGGATTCCCGCCGTCTGTTGCGCCGCAGCACCAACTGCGGGGCAGGGGACGGCAACCGGGCTGAGGGCGTGCGGCGGCGGGTCGTGGCGCATCTGAAATTTTGCGAGCTGACGAAGGCTGGACCGCGCTGCCGCCGGATGCCATGTTGCCGCCATGCGCAGGGCAGCCCAAAGTGCCGACTTTGGCCTTCTGTCGGACGCCTTGAACCTGGCGCAGACGGGCCGCTATCGGACCCTCGCGGAAATTGAAAAGAAGATCGGCGGGCTGCCCACGCTATCAAAACGCGAGCGGGCCGTTTTCGACGGCCTGTGCGACAGGGCTCGCAAGGAGCTTATTCGCAAATCCCGCGCCTAGCGCGCCGCGATCCGAACCAGCTCGCCGAACGCGATGTCCCGGCCGCGAGTGCGATTGCCTGCCCTGCCAGCGGGGCCTAGACGCTGGAGCATGGCCGACGTCCGCACCGCTCCCGCCGCTCCGCATCCCGTCATCCGCCGCGAGGACTACCGGCCACCTGAATGGCTGGTCCCCGATATCTCGATCGAATTCGAGTTGGATGCCGAGCGGACGCTGGTGACGTCGCGGCTGCGGGTGGAGCGCTCCCCCGCCGCCGAGACCCGCATCCTTCGGCTCAACGCGGCCGGCGCTGCGCCCGCTTCGGTCGGTGACGTCCATACCGGCGAGCCGCTGCCCTGGCGGATGGAGGACGAGGATCTGCTGATCGAGCTCAGCGAAACGGCTCACACGATCGAGACGTCGCGGGAGATCGAGCCGCGCAAGAACACGCAGCTGATGGGCCTGTACGAATCCGGTGGCATGCTGTGCACCCAGTGCGAGGCGCAGGGCTTTCGCCGCATCACCCCGTTTCCCGACCGCCCCGACGTCCTCAGCCGCTACCGAGTTAAAATGGTCGCGGACAAGGCGCGCTACCCGGTGCTGCTGTCGAACGGCGACCCGGTGGCGAAAGGCGAGCTCGGCGACGGCCGGCACTGGGCCGAATGGCACGACCCGTTCCCGAAGCCCTGCTATCTCTTCGCACTCGTCGCCGGCGACCTGGTCGCGAACCTCGACACCTTCGTCACCCGCTCCGGGCGCGAGGTGCAGCTCGGCATCTGGGTGCGGGACGGCGACCTCCCGCGGACCGAGCACGCCATGGCCGCGCTCAAGGCGGCGATGAAATGGGACGAGGACGTGTTCGGCCGCGAATACGATCTCGACGTGTTCAACATCGTCGCGGTCGCCGATTTCAACTTCGGGGCCATGGAGAATAAGGGTCTCAACATCTTCAATTCGCGCTACATCCTGGCCGACCCCGACACGGCGACCGACCAGGATTACGACGCGATCGCCGGGGTGGTGGCGCACGAATATTTCCACAACTGGTCGGGCAACCGGGTCACCTGCCGCGACTGGTTCCAGCTGTCGCTGAAGGAAGGCTTCACCGTCTTTCGCGACCAGCAATTCTCCGCCGACATGGGGTCGGCCGCGGTCAAGCGGATCGAGGACGTGCGGATGCTCCGGGCGGCGCAATTCCCGGAGGATGCGGGGCCGCTTGCCCATCCGGTGCGGCCCGATTCCTATATGGAGATCTCCAATTTCTACACCGCGACGGTGTACAACAAGGGCGCCGAGCTGATCCGGATGATGCACACCATCCTCGGCCCCGAGAAGTTCCGCGCCGGCTGCGACCTCTATTTCGAGCGCCATGACGGCGAGGCCGTGACCTGCGAGGATTTCGTGCAGGCGATGGAGCAGGCGAGCGGCGTCGACCTCACCCGCTTCCGCCTGTGGTACAGCCAGGCCGGCACGCCGAAGGTGCGGGCGCGCCTGGAGCGCGACGGCGGGCAGGTCTCGGTGCGCCTGGAGCAGGAAGTCCCGCCGACGCCGGGGCAGCCCGACAAGGCGCCGATGCCGATCCCGCTGAAGATGGCGCTGCTGGACGCAGAGACCGGCGCGCTGAGCGCGGAACGGCTGGTGGTGCTAGATCAGGCGCAGGCGGCGATCCGGTTCGAGGACGCGCCCGCCGCGCCGGTGCTGTCC
>DASZEO010000492.1:0-5464 GCA_035940755.1 Allosphingosinicella sp.
GCGGCGGATGTCTCGCTGACCAACGCATTACTCAAGGCGATATCCGAAGGTACGGCACTGCCGGCACCGATGATCCGCGCCCGAATCGCGCTGCTTGAAGAGTCCGCCCCGGTCTGGACAGAATCGCCCCAGGCCAGGACGATGTCCCCCGAAGATAGCGTCACCACATGCTGACCCGACTGGTTACCGATCGTCGATGATTCGACGAAGAACTCGGTTCCGACCTTCTTGCCCGTCGCGTCGAATATCTGCGCCTTGATGTCGACGCCGGAGGCGGACGCGGTCGACGATTCCCAGGTGACGATGAAGCCGCCGTCCGGCAGACCGCTGGCTCGAGCGCGCCGCTGGTCCCCGTCCGTGACCGTGTTGACGAGGAACTCGCCGCCCACCTTCGCTCCGGCCGAGTCGTAAAGTTGACCTTTGATGCCGGTACCGGACGTATCAGCAAGCTTGCTCGCGTCGGTCCAGAACACAGCGAACCCGCCGCTCTTGAGCGTCGTGATGCTCGGCAAGGTCTGCGCCTGATCCGTGACGGTGTTGACCAGCTTTTCAGTGCCGACCTTGGCGCCCAGCGCGCTGAACATCTGCAATCGGATGGCGCTCAGGCTCGTGTCGCCGCCGGTCTGGCTGCTGTCGCCCCAGCTGATGACGAACCCTCCCGATGCGAGTGCGCCGATGGTGGGCGCCACCTGCGATCCGGCCGTTGTGGTGTTGGCCACGAACTCGGCGCCGACCCTCGCTCCGGCCGCACTGAATACCTGGCCATGGATGGCCTGGCCGTTCGCGTCGCCGCCTTGCTGGCTGCCGTCGGCCCAGGTCACGACGAACCCACCGCCGCTCAGCGCGACGACGTCGCTGCCGCCGGACTTGGAGGGTGCCGTATTGACGACGAATTCATTGCCTGCGGGAGTGCCGTCGGCGTTGAACAGCCGGCCGCGAATGTCCGAGATCACGCCGTTGTCCACGACTTGCAGGTCGGTCCACGTGACGACGAACTTCCCGGAAGAGAGAACCGTCACGTGCGAAGCGTTCTGGATCTGGCGCGTGGTGGTATTGACCAGGAACTCGGCGCCGATCTTGTTTCCTGCCGAGTCGAACCGTTGCCCCTTGATGCCGGTGTCGAACAAATCGCCGCCGATCCCGCTCCCGTCGGACCAAACCGCGATGAAACCGCCGTTCGAAGTCGCGGCAAGCGACGGCGCCGCCTGGCCGTTCCTGGTCTGCGTGTTGAGTTCGAATTCGCCACTCCGGCGGATGAATCGCTGTACCACCTAGTCGCTCCCCCAGCTCGCGTCCGTCTAAACCTGCACGTCGTGCGGGCGCGATCCCGCAACAGGATCGCGCGTGCGCGCCCGCCTTTTTCAGAACCCCCCATCCGCTCGCTGAAGAGAATCCCGAACGAACTATGCAGTGATCCGATAGAAATCGGCTTCAGTCAAGCCGCTGGTAAATAACCCTATTAGGCGTTAGATTCTGGCGTGGCTGAATGGCAGCCCATCGAACAAGGGTGGCTCTACTTCTCCTGCCGCTCCCAGTAGGACATCCAGCGCAGCAGCATCCCGGCGACCGAAGTCGCCATTCCGCCGATCAGCATCGTCAGTATCAGCGGGTTCTCGGAAGCGCTCTTCCAGGCGACGGCCCCGAGCAGCGCGACGCTGAACATGGACGCGACGTAACCCGCGCCCTTGAGGAGAGTGGCCTTCTGCACGCCCGTCAAACCAGCGGCAGTTCCCGCTGTTCCGGATCGAAGCGCCGCCAGCCGCCGGGCCCGAGCTTCTCGAGCGGGCGGAAGCGCGACTTGTAGGCCATGCGCTTCGATTCCTCGACCCAGTAGCCGAGATAGACGTAAGGCAGCCCCGCGCGCCCCGCGCGGACGATATGGTCTAGGATGATATAGGTGCCGAGCCCCGAGCGGCGCTCGTCGTCAGGCTCGAAGAAGCTGTAGATCATCGACAGGCCGTCGGCCTGCTGGTCGGTGAGACAGGCGCCGACCAACCGTCCCGGCCGCCCGTCCACCGCCGGCTCGCGATACTCGACGATATAGGTCTTGACCGGGCTCTGCTCGACCATGTCGGAGAAATCGTGCTCGTCCATCTCGACCATGCCGCCGTCCGGATGGCGGGCGCGCAAGTAGCGGCGAAGCAGCTGATACTGCTCCTCGGTCGCCCAAGCCTTGCAGGCGGTGACTTCGAGGTCGCCGTTGCGGCGAAGCACCCGGCGCTGGGTCGCGCTCGCCTGGAACTCGCCGGCGATGACCCGCACGGAGATGCAGGCGGCGCAGTCGAGGCAGCTGGGGCGATAGGCGACGTTCTGGCTGCGCCGGAAGCCGATCCGGCCGAGCGCGTCGTTGAGTTCGCCCGCATGCGGGCCGCTGAGCTCCGTGAACACCTTCCGCTCGGTCTTGCCCGAAATGTACGGGCAAGGTGCCGGCGTGGTCACGAAAAAGCGGGGAAAGCGGAAAGGTGCGCTCAACTCGACTCCAGCGGTCTGACTGTGGATGCAACGGTTATGAGGCCAAGCGGCAACGTTGGAAAGGCCGCTTCGTGCCGCCGGCGGCGCCGGAAAAGCGGCGTGCCAGCCCGGGACGGGCGGCTACTCGATTGCTACCGGGTGCACGGCGAAGCCCTGCTCGTGGAGCGCGTCCGCCAGCCGCTCGATCTGGGCGGCGTCCCGCGCTTCGCATTCGACGTCGATCGCCGCGTCCTTGGCCGGGAGGCTGGTGAAGATGCGCTGGTGATACACCTCGACGATATTTACCTCATGGTCGCTGAACATATTCATCACGGCGGCCAGGGCACCGGGGCGGTCCTGGAGCTGAATGCGCAGGCGCGTGAGCCGGCCCGAACGGACGAGGTCGCGAAGCAGGACGTTGGCGATCAGGTGGGTGTCGATATTGCCGCCGGTGACGATCAGCCCGACGGTGCGCCCCGCAAGGCGCTCCGGATTGGCGAGAAGCGCCGCCAGGCCGGCCGCGCCGGCGCCCTCCGCCACCGTCTTCTGGAGCCGGATGAGCAGGCTGATCGCCTGCTCGATGTCGCGC
This sequence comes from Allosphingosinicella sp., assembly GCA_035940755.1. Lineage (GTDB taxonomy): Bacteria > Pseudomonadota > Alphaproteobacteria > Sphingomonadales > Sphingomonadaceae > Allosphingosinicella. Next base: position 3,041 of record DASZEO010000492.1, read on the forward strand.
TCCGAGACCAGCAGCATGTCGTCGACGACATGGTTGATGATACCGGACGTGAGCAGCCCGGGGGCCTTGACGGCGATCCCTTCCGCGATGGTGTCGCCCGAGCAAGGCAGGGTCTGGCGGCTGAACTTGGCGAACATCGAGGGATAAAGCTCGGCCTGGACGCCGATCACCTCGATGTCAGGTTTCAGCGCCTTGGCCGCGGTGGCGACCCCGGCGATGAGCCCGCCGCCGCCGATCGGCACCACCAGCGCGTCGACGTCGGGAGCGTCGGCGAGCAGCTCCAGGGCCACCGTCCCCTGCCCGGCCATCACTTCATGGTCGTCGAAAGGATGGATGAAGGTGAGGCCGCGCTCGTCGGCCAGAGCGAGGGCCTGCGTATAGCATTCGTCGAAAATGTCGCCGAACAGCAGAACCTCGGCGCCGTGCGCTTCGGTCTGAGCGACCTTCACGATCGGCGTGGAGCGCGGCATGACGATCATCGCCGGAACGCCGAGCCGCCGCGCATGATAAGCGACGGCCTGGCTGTGATTGCCCGCCGAAGCCGCGATGACGCCGCGCGCGCGGGTCGCCTCGTCCATCAGCAAGAGCTTGTTGAGTGCGCCGCGCTCCTTGTAGGCGCCGGTGCGCTGGAGGTTCTCGAACTTGACGTAGACGCTGGCACCGAGCCGCTCGGACAGCGCGCCGCTGAGCAGGGTCGGGGTGCGCACGACGGCGCCTTCGATGCGCCGCGCCGCGGCTTCGACGTCGGCAAGCAAGATCGGCAGGTCCGAGACTGGGGCGGGGCTCGCCATGGGCGCGGCTCTAGACCATCTGGCGCGGGCGGCAAACAGGGCTTATCGCCGCCCGGTGCCACGCTTTTCCGCCCACCGCCTGCTCGTCCTGATCGCGGCGCTGCTCGCCGCCGCACCGGCCCTCGCCGACGCCCTCGTCGACAACGTCAACGGCTACACGCTGCAGCAGGACGGGCGGCTCTTGCGCTTCACCGGCATGGTGCTGACCGATGACGGACGAGTGAAGCAGCTGCTGACTCGCCGCGACCGCAGGCCGGAGCGGCCGCGCTACCTCCTGGACGGCCGCGGCCGGACTCTGATCCCCGGCCTGTTCGACGCCCATGGCCATGTGATGGGCCTCGGGTTCAATGCGCTGCAGCTCGACCTTTCCGACACCAACTCGCTCGAGGAAGCCCAGCGGCGCATCGCCGCTTACGCCGCCGCCAATCCGACGCCGCGCTGGATCGTCGGGCGCGGCTGGAATCAGGAGCGCTGGGGACTGGGGCGCTTCCCCACCGCCGCCGATCTCGATGCGGCCGTCGGCGACCGCCCCGTCTGGCTGGAGCGGGTCGACGGCCATGCCGGATGGGCCAACAGCGCCGCGCTGCGCGAGGCGGACATCACCGCCCAGACTCAGGCCCCCGAAGGCGGGCGGATCGAACGAACCGGCCGCAACCCCAACGGCATCTTCGTCGATGCCGCCATGGCGCTGGTCGAGCGGGCGGTGCCGGCGCCGGTGCCGATCCAGCGGGAGATGGCGCTGGCGCGGGCGCAGCAGATCCTGCTTTCGAACGGCATCACGTCGGTGGCCGACATGGGCACCAGCGCCGAAGACTGGAGCGTCATGCGCCGCGCCGGCGATACCGGGCAGCTCAACGTGCGCATCGTCTCCTATGCCTCGGGCATCGACAACCTGCTCGCCATTGCCGGTACCCGGCCGACGCCGTGGCTCTATGACGGCCGGCTGCGGATGGTCGGCGTGAAGCTCTATCTGGACGGCGCCCTCGGCTCGCGCGGCGCCTGGCTCAAGCAGCCCTATCGCGATGCGCCGGGGCAGCGCGGCCTGCCGCTCCTTACCGACACCGTGCTCAAGAACTTGATGAGCCGGGCGGCGATGGACCATTTCCAGGTCGCGGTCCATGCGATCGGCGACCAGGCCAATGCCGAGCTGCTGAGCGCGATCGAGGATCTGTCCGACACCTATAAGGGCGACCGGCGCTGGCGCATCGAGCATGCCCAGATCGTCGATCCCGCCGATCTCCCGCGCTTCGCCCGCAACGGCATCGTCGCCTCGATGCAGCCGGTGCACCAGACCAGCGACATGCACATGGCCGAGGCGCGGATGGGGCTCGAGCGGCTGCAGGGCGCCTATGCCTGGCGCTCGATGCTCGACAACCGGGTGCCGCTCGCCTTCGGTTCCGATTTCCCCGTCGAAAGCCCCAACCCCTTTCCGGGGCTGGCGGCGGCGATCAGCCGGCAGGATGCGAGCGGCGATCCGCCCGGCGGCTGGCTCCCGCAGCAGCGGCTGACGCTCGAACAGGCGTTCGACGCCTTCACCCGCGGCGCCGCTTATGCAGCCTTTGCCGAAGACACGCTCGGCAGCCTCGAGCCAGGCCATATGGGCGACTTCATCTTCATCGACCGCGACATCTTC
>DASZEO010000493.1:0-2329 GCA_035940755.1 Allosphingosinicella sp.
ACCACCGCGACGTCGATGATGTGCATCAGCGTCCAGTTGAGGCTGGTCAGCATGATCGGCCAGGCCAGGCCGATGATCCGCCTCGCCTCGGCCGCGGTTTCTGCCCGGTTGTAGCGCATCGCCGCCGCCGATAGACGCTCGCCAGCAACCTGCACAGCGAGAGCCATCGGCATGCGCATCGGAATCCTGACGGGCGGCGGCGACGTTCCGGGGCTCAACGCCTGCATCCGCTCCGTCACCCTCTCGGCCGACGATCTCGGCTGGGAAGTGCTCGGCTTCCGCCGCGGCTGGGAAGGGGTGATGGCGATCGACCCGGCCGACGCCGCCAGCGTGGCGGCGCACACCCTGCCGCTCAGCCGCGAGAGCGTGCGCGGCATCGACCGCACCGGCGGCACCATTCTCCATACCTCGCGCGCCGACCCCCGCACGGACGAGGACGGCGACGGCACCGGCCATGTCCTGGAAGTGCTCCAGCGGCTCGGCGTCGACGCGATGGTGACGCTCGGCGGCGACGGGACACTGCGCTTCTCCGCACACTTGTCGGCGCAGGGCGTGCCGGTCGTCTCGGTGCCCAAGACCATGGACAACGACGTCTTCGGCACGGATTACTGCATCGGCTTTTCGACCGCCGTCAGCCGCTCGGTCGAGGCGATCAACGCGCTTCGCACCACGGTCGAAAGCCACGAGCGGATCGGGGTCGTGGAGCTGTTCGGGCGGCGCAGCGGCGAAACGGCACTGCTCGCCGGCTTCCTCGCCCAGGTCGACCGGACAGTCATCGCCGAGGTTCCGGCCGACCTCGCCCTGCTGCTGCCGCTGCTCGGCGAGGACAAGGCGTCGAACCCGGCCGCTTATGCGATCTGCGTGATCTCCGAAGGCGCCACGATCAAGGGCGAGGACGGGGCCGGTACCGGTGAGATCGGGAAGTCGGCGATCCAGCGCGGCGACGCCGGCATCGGCCACCGCCTCGGCAAGGCAATCACCGAGCGCCTCGGCTGCGGCGCGGTCGTGCAGGAGCTGGCCTACCTCATGCGCGCCGGCGAGCCCGATGCCATGGACCGAATGGTCGGCTTCGCCTTCGGCGGCCTTGCCGTCCAGCTGCTTCAGCGCGGGGAGGCTGGGCGGATGGTGACGCTCACCGACGGAAATTACAGCCACGTGGCGATCGACACGCTTCTGCACGGCCGCAAGTCCGTCGACGTCAGCGCCCTCTACGACGCCGCCGGCTACCGCGCCCGGCTGATGCGGGTGGAGGGAATGCCGATGTTCCTCTACTGAGGCCGTTGCGAAGCTTCGGAACGGTTGCTAGAGGCACCCGCCTGCCGAGCCGGCGCTTGAGCCGGCGGTTCTTCAGACGTGCGGTCGTGGCGGAACTGGTAGACGCGCAGCGTTGAGGTCGCTGTGGCCGAAAGGCCGTGGAAGTTCGAGTCTTCTCGACCGCACCATCAATTCGGGAGCCGGCCGAGGCATGCGGGGCATGCCTCGCGAATTGATCCCTTCCCACTTCCTCGCCCTTCGTCCACATTCGTGCTCATGGGGGCGGCAACTACCCACAAGCGCAAGCTCGGCCTTGCGATGTGCGTGGCGCTCGTGGTCGGCAACATGGTCGGCTCGGGCGTGTTCCTGCTGCCGTCGAGCCTTGCGCCGCTCGGCTGGAACTCCGTCTACGGCTGGCTCGCGACCCTCGCCGGCACCTTGTGCGTCACGGTCGTGCTTTCGCGGCTGGCGCGCGACGTCGGCGGCGGCAGCGGTCCGTTCACCTATCCGGCCGCGGCGTTCGGTGCCGGCACCGGCTTCGTCATCGCCTGGAGCTACTGGATCACGACCTGGGTCACCAACGCGGCGCTGGCGCTCGCCGTCGTCGCCAACGTCTCCGTATTGTGGCCCGGCGCCGCGGCATCGCTGGTCGCTCCCGCCATCGCCGTGGCGCTGATCTGGCTGCTGGTCGGGGTCAACCTGCTGGGCGTGCGCGCCGCCGGCGACACCCAGCTCGTCACCACCTTGCTCAAGCTCATCCCATTGTTCGGCGCGATCGCCGTCGCGGCCTGGGCGCTATCGAGCGGACGCCTGAGCCTGCCGCCCCCTGGGAGCGTGCCGATCGGCCTCGGAGCGATCAACGCCGCCGCGACCCTGACGCTCTTCCCGATGCTCGGCTTCGAGAGCGCGATGGCGGCGGGGGAGCGGGTCGAGGATCCGAGGCGAACGATCCCGCGCGCGACCCTCCTCGGCACCGCGATCGTGGGCATCATCTACCTGCTGTCCTGCTCGGCCGTCACGATGCTTCTTCCCGCCGCCGATGTGGCGGGCTCGAGTGCGCCTTTCTCCTACTTCT
>DASZEO010000494.1:0-5940 GCA_035940755.1 Allosphingosinicella sp.
CATCGGCGAGCGGGTGGTTCCAGGCGACTGGACGCCGGTGATCCTGCTGTCGGTCTCGAGCCAGCTGATCGGCCAGGGGCTGCTCGTTTACGCCATGGGCCACGTGCCCCCGGTGACGGTGGGGCTATGCTTCCTGACCCAGCCGATCGTCTCCGCAGCGATCGGCTGGGCCGCCTATCGCGAGGGCTTCACGGCGCCGGACGCGGTCGGCGCCGTGCTGATCTGCGCGGCGCTGGTGCTGATCCGCCTTCCCGAGGGCGAGGTTGCAACCAAGCGCGGCGAGGCTCATTGACTCGGCCATGATCGCCGCGGCCGAGATGAACCTCGACGAGCTCAAGGCGGCGCTGGCGCCGGTGCTGCCGAGCCATGCCGCCTTCGACGGCTGGTCCGATTCCGCGCTGGCCATGGCGGCGGCCGAGCTCGGAGTTCCGCCGGAGCGCGCGCGGCTCGCCTTCCGCGGCGGCCAGGCGGAGATGATCGACGCGTGGTTCGACTGGATCGACAAGGCGATGCTCGAAGCTTTCCCGCCCGAGCGGATCGCGGCGATGAAGATTCGCGAGCGGATCCGCGAGCTGATCCTGTTCCGGTTCGAGGCGATGCGGGCCAATCGCGAGGCGCTACGCCGCGCCCTGGCGATCCTGTCCATGCCCCAGAACGTCGCCGACGCCGCGAGACTCGCCTGGCGTTCCGCGGACCGGATCTGGCGAGTCGCCGGTGACACGGCCACCGACTTCAACCATTACACCAAGCGGGCGATCCTGATCGGCGTCTACGGCTCGACCACTTTGGTCTTCCTCGACGATGAGAGCGCCGATCTGGCGGCCACCCGCGCCTTCCTCAATCGGCGCATCGACGACGTCATGCGCTTCGAGAAATTCAAGGCGAGCTGGCGCGGAACGCGCGAGCGGCTGCCCTCGCTCAGCCGGTTTCTGGGACGGCTTCGCTACCCTGCCGCCTGAACGGGTGGAGGAGCTGGGCCGGATAGCTTTCCGGCACCGGCTCGCCGATCCCGAACCGCTCCGCATGCCGCCCTTGTGGAAGGTGAGCGGTGCCGAACACGAAATCCCACAAGGCGAGTTGGGTGCCGAAATTGCGGTCCCAGGCCTCGCGCTCGCGGCAATGGTGCCAATGATGGAAATCCGGCGAGGTCAGCAGCCAGCGCAGCGGCCCGAGGCCGAAGCGGACGTTCGCGTGAAGGAACAAGGTGTGCCAGTGATAGGCGAAGGCGTAGAGCCCGATCGCCCAGCCCGAAAAACCGAGGGCGAAGCACGGCAGCAGCGAGGCGCCCTTGGTCAGGATCTGGTCGAGCGGGTGGATTCGATGCGCGGCGAGCCAGTCCATCTCGTCGATGCTGTGATGGATCTGGTGGATTCGCCACAAAGCCGGCACGGCATGAAACAGCCGGTGGAAAAAATAGAAGATGAGGTCGGCTATGATCAGCACCTCGACCGCCTGCAGCCACAGCGGCTGGGCCTGAACGGCCTCTTGCCAGCCTGAGGGGACGAGCAGCGGGCTTCCCGCCAAAGCAAGGATCATCAGCCCGGTGAGGCCGAGGCGGATGACGAGGCCGTTGGCGAAGACGTAGACCAGGTCGTTCTTCCAGTGGCGGCGAAGCGCCGGCTGGTCCTTGCGCGCGGCGAACAGCCGCTCGAGCGGCACGAAGACGAGCCCGGCGAGGAAGAACAGCCGGAAATCGAGAAAGTCGGCCAGCGACATGAGCCTCAGAAGACGCGCGGCAGCAGCCGGTAACGGACCCGCTCGGCCAGCGCGCGATAAGCCGGGTCCTGCATCAACATCCGCTCCTCGGCGAGGATGCGCCGGGTCTGGATCAGCAATGTGGCGCCGTAGATGGCGAGGTTCCAAAGCACCGGGCCGGCCAAGACGAAGCCGATATGCGTGACGACATAGCCGGCATACATCGGATGACGCACGATCCGGTACGGTCCGTTGGCCTTGATGCCGCGATTGGCCGCGACCACCCCGAAGCTTCGCCGCAGGGTAAGCTTAGCCCACAAATGGAACAGGAGCCCGCCGGCGATGATAAGTTCGCACAGCTGGTGCGGGAGCAGGGACGTGCCTCGGGGTGCCACCGCCAGCAGCGGCAGCAGCGTCCCGGTGAGGCCGATCACCCAGTCATAGCCGCGCTGCGAAATGTCTCGCGTGGGCCGGCGCAGGAGGATGAAGAGCACGACCAGCCCTTCCGACATCAGCAGCAGAAGGGGCGGCAGCGCACCCGTCGACAGCACCGCCGGGATGAGCCGGGCGGCGAGGACCGTCATGAACGTGGCGACGAGGAACTTCTCGATCAGATCGGGGTCCAGGCGGGCGCCCGACGACGGAATGGATTTAAGCATCGGCAACCCGGCTCTCCTCTTGAACCTTGCTGTCGCAAAAAATGGTGAACAAAGCGTAGCTGCCGCGACTCAAGGGGCCGCGGCGGCTAACGCTATTGATAATCAGTCGCAGGCCGAGTAGGCCGCGCCGGTGCAACAGGTCGTGCGGGGATCTATGTTCGGCGGTGCCTCCGCCTTGAAGTGGATCGCGCTGGCGTGGCTGTCGCTGCTGGCTCTGGCGATGCCGGCCGCCGCACGTGCCGACGATGGGGCGGTGCAGACGACTTGGCGGCTGCTCGATTATGTCGCCGTCGATTATCCGGGCGCGGTGCGGGACGGTCGGATCGTCAGCCAGGCCGAATATGATGAGATGCGGGAATTCTCGGCCTCGGTGGCCCAGCGGCTGGGCGCGCTGCCGCAGCGGCCGCAGCGGGCTGGGCTGGCCGCGGCGGCACGGCAGCTCGAGCAGGCGATCGCCCGCAAGGCCGCGCCGGCCGAGGTCGAGCGGCTCGCCCGCTCGCTCGCCGCCGATTTGCTCGCCGCTTATCCGGTGCCGCTCGCGCCAGGCGCCGCGCCGAACCTGGCGCGGGGCCAGGCGCTCTACGCCGCCAATTGCGCCTCCTGCCACGCCCTCGACGGCACAGCTCGAACGCCTGCCGCCGCCCAGCTCGATCCGCCGCCGATCGCCTTCGCCGACCGCGACCGCGCGCGCGAGCGCAGCCTGTTCGCGCTCTACCAGGTGATCGGCCAAGGCCTTGAAGGCACGGCAATGCAGAGCTTCGCCCACCTGCCCGAGGGCGACCGCTGGGCGCTCGCCTTCCGCGCCGGCACCTTCGCCTATCCGCCGGAGCTTGCCGAGCAGGGCGCGCGGATCTGGCAATCGGATGCCGCGGTGCGGGCCCGCGTGCCTGACCTGCAGGCGCTGGTCGGCCTCACGCCCGCGGCGCTGGCCGGGCAGATCGGCGAGGCTCGCGCCGCGGCGGTGATCGCTTACCTGCGCACCCACCCGCAGGTGCTGACCCGCAGCGACAGCGCCGGCTCGCTCGCGACCGCGCGCAACCTGCTCGGCCGGAGTGTCGCCGCCTACGGCCGCGGCGACCCGCACGGCGCCGGCGAGCTGGCGTTGGCCGCCTATCTCGACGGCTTCGAGCCGGTCGAGGCGCTGCTCGGCGCGCGGGACGCGGGGCTGGTCGCCGAGGTGGAGCGCGAGATGGGCGGGCTTCGCGCCGCCATCGGCCGCAATGCTCCGCCCGCCGACGTCGCCGCCCGCGCCGACCGCCTCCAGACCCTGTTCGACCGCGCCGAAACGGCGCTCGCGCCCGAGGCGGCGAGCAGCGCCTCGACCTTCCTCGGCGCCTTCGCGATCCTCCTTCGCGAGGGGCTCGAAGCGCTGCTGATCGTCGTGGCGATGATCACCTTCCTGATCCGCGCCGAGCGACGCGACCTGCTGCGCTGGGTCCATGGCGGCTGGATCGCCGCGCTGGCCGGCGGAGTCGCAACCTGGTGGGCGGCAAGCCACATCGTCACGATCAGCGGCGCCAGCCGCGAGCTCACCGAAGGCTTCGGCTCGCTGCTCGCCGCGGGGATCCTGCTGTTCGTCGGCATCTGGATGCACGGCAAGGCGCAGGCCGGCGCCTGGCAGGTGTACGTGCGCGAGAAGCTCGACCGCGCGCTCAGCCGGGGCTCGGCCTGGCTGCTGTTCGGCCTCTCCTTCGTCGCCGTCTACCGCGAGGTGTTCGAGACGATCATCTTCTACGCCGCGCTCGGCGCCCAGGGCGAGGGCGCGGCGATGATCGGCGGCATCGCGGCCGCCTCGGCGCTGCTTGCGCTGATCGCCTGGGCGATGCTTCGCTTCGGGCGCAAGCTGCCGATCGCCAAATTCTTCCAGTACAGCGCCGCGCTGATCGCCGTCCTCGCCGTCGTGCTCGCGGGCAAGGGCTTCGCCGCGCTTCAGGAAGCCGGAATGATCGGCGTGACTCCGCTCGCCGGCTTCCCGAGGAGCCCGATCCTCGGCCTCTACCCCACGGCCGAAACCCTCGTGGCGCAGGTGGCGACGGCGCTTCTGCTGGCGGCCGGCTTCCTGCGTTCCCGCCAGACCGCCGCCGCCGCCGTCGCCTGAGGCCGCTTGGATCATCCGCCGGCTTGGCCTATGCCTGCCGGAGGCTTTCAGGAGGATCGAATGGCGGGCGTGAACAAGGTGATTCTGGTCGGCAATCTCGGCGACGATCCGGAAGTGCGCTCGCTCAACAATGGCGGCGAGGTCGTCAACCTGAGGGTGGCGACGTCCGAGCAGTGGAAGGACCGCGAGGGCAACCGCCAGGAGCGGACCGAGTGGCACCGCGTCGTGATCTTCAACGAGAATCTCGGCCGCGTTGCCAAATCCTACCTGAAGAAGGGCTCGAAAGTGTATCTCGAGGGCCAGATCCAGACCCGCAAATGGACGGACCAGTCGGGGCAGGACAAATATTCCACCGAGGTCGTCCTCCAGCGCTTCCGCGGCGAGCTGGTGCTGCTCGACAGCCGCGGCGGCGGCGGAGGCGGCGGCTATGGCGACGATCAGGGCGGCAGCTTCGGTGGCTCGGGCGGCTCCGGCGATTTCGGCGGCGGCGGCTCGCGCCAGCCGTCGAGGCCGCAGCCGGCCTTCGACAGCGATCTCGACGACGACGTGCCGTTTTGAGCCGGATCTAGCGCGCTACCACTTGCCGCTGTTCGGCATCGACGCCCACGGCTCCTCGGGCGCCAGCGCCTCGCCCTGCTGAAGAAGCTCGATCGAGATGTTGTCGGGCGTCCGCGCGAACGCCATCCGCCCGTCGCGCGGCGGCCGGTTGATCGTCACGCCGCCGTCAGCCGCCGGCAGGTCGCGTAGATATTCTCCACGGCATAAGCGATGTGGCCGAAATTGCGCCCCTCGCCATAACCCTGCTCATCCCAATTGTGGGTGAGCTCGATCTGCGCCGCCTCGTCGCCAGGCGCGGCAAGAAAAATGAGCGTGTAGCGGCCGCCCTGATTGTCCGACCGGCGGACCTCCTTCAGCCCTAGCAGCTCGAAAAAGCGAAGCGTTTCAGCGGGATCGGAAACGCGGATCATCGTGTGGAGATATCTCATTGCAGCTGCCTCAACTCGTCGCTATCAATGCACGGTTCATCGCCGCTGCGGCAGATGAAGGAGGCCGGGCGATAGCGAACGCGCCGGCGGGAGGAGCGATAGCATGGCTGAAGGCAGCGCGGGGACCCGCAACATCACTTTGATCGCGGCGGCCATCCTGGCGATCGGGATCATCGTCGGCGGCTTCCTGCTCGGCGACGGCCTTCGCCGCGCGCGCATGGCCGACCGCGCCGTCACCGTCCGCGGGCTTGCCGAGCGCAACGTCACCGCCGACCTGGCGACCTGGACCGTGACGTTCAGCGAGCAGGGCAGCGAGCTCGGCTCCGTCCAGGCCGAGATCGACCGCGACGCGCGCACCGTTCTCAACTTCTTCCGCACCGCCGGCTTCACCGGCGAGGCGATCACCGACGCCGGCGGCTCGGTCAGCCAGTTCTTCGACAGCAACCGCGGCGAGAACAACGTCACGATCACCCGGCGCGTCCAGCTGCGCACCACCGACGTG
>DASZEO010000495.1:0-1977 GCA_035940755.1 Allosphingosinicella sp.
GCTGAGCCTGTCGAAGCCCTCTCCTTCCCGTTGACCCTGCAAAGAAGAAAGGCCCTTCGACAGGCTCAGGGCGAACGGAGTCCTTCATCTTGGGCCCGCGATCCCCGCCGCCGAGTCCGTCGCGCGCGTGAGGTTCAGGAATACGTCCTCGAGGTCGGCCTCGCGGGTCGAGACGTCGACGATGCCGAGCCCCTCGCGCTGAAGCGCCGCCAGCACCTCGCCGGCATTGACCCGATCCTTGCGGTAGGTGATCGCCAACGTCCGCTCGCCCGAAAGCTCGACCTTGTCGAAGCAGGGGGCGGCGAGCGGCGAGTCGATGTCGCGGTCGACGACGACCTCGACCACCTTCTCCTGCGCCATCCCCACCAGCACCCGGGTCGCCTCGTTGGCGATGACGCGGCCGTGGTTGATGATGGCGATCCGGTCGCAAAGCTGCTCGGCTTCCTCGAGATAGTGCGTGGTCAGCACGATCGTGACGCCCTGCGCGTGGAGGCTTCGCACATAATCCCACAGCTGCTGGCGAAGCTCGACGTCGACGCCCGCGGTCGGTTCGTCGAGCACCAGGATCGGCGGCGAATGGACCATCGCCTTGGCGACCAGCAGCCGGCGCTTCATGCCGCCCGAGAGGGTGCGCGAATAAGCGTCCGCCTTGTCCTCGAGCCGCACGGCGCGAAGCAGCGCCGCCGTCTGCCGCTCGCTCTTGGGAATGCCGTAGAGGCCGGCCTGGATTTCCAGCGCCTCGCGCGGCGTGAAGAACGGGTCGAACAAAATCTCCTGCGGCACGACGCCGATCGAGCGCTTGGCGTTGCGGGGATGATCGTCGATGTCGAAGCCCCAGACCGAGGCGCTGCCGCCGCTCTTGGTGACCAGGCCCGCCAGGATGTTGATGAGCGTGGACTTGCCGGCGCCGTTCGGCCCCAGCAGGCCGAAAATGCCGCCGCGCTCGACGTCCAGGCTCACTCCGTCCAGCGCCCGCTTGCCGCCTTTGTAGGTCTTCTGCAGGTCCCGGATCGAAAGGGCGGCCTCCGTCATGGCGCGCGAATAGCCGCGTTAACCGCTCTCGGGAAGCAGCCGTTAACCGGCCGGGGCGATGATCGGTGCATGTTCGTGCACCTCCACTTCCAGCGCTTCGCCACCAGCGCCCTGGTGCTGTCGGCGCTCGGCGCGATGCTGCTGGCGCTGAGCGCGGCGGGCGGCGGTCCCGCCGCCATCTAGGCGATTGTCGGTCCGGCGGCGCGTTGCTAGAGCGCGGCGATGCCCGCGAGCGACCCCTACACGCCGGAAATCGCCTATACCGAAGTGCCCCGCGTGGCCTGCGACGGTGCGGCGGAAATCTCACCCGCTTTGGGCCATCCGCGCGTGTACCTGCAGATCGACGAGAAGGGCTATGTCGATTGCGGCTATTGCGACAAACGCTTCATCCTGAAGGGCGGCCCGGCGGACGAGGGTGTACGTAGCGCCTGAGCCGCCTATATCGGCGCGATGACCTTCACCGCCGATCCCCGCCGCTTCCTCTACCGTCCCGACGGCCTCGATCCCGATGCGGCGCTGCGCCTCACCGCCGACGCGCTCGAGGGCTGCGACGACGGCGAGCTCTATCTCCAGTACACGGCCTCGGAGAGCTTCTCCTTCGACGACGGGCGGCTGAAGAGCGCCGACTTCAACACCCAGGCCGGGTTCGGGCTTCGCGGCGTTTCGGGCGAGACGACCGCCTTCGCCCAGGCCAACGAGATCAGCGAGGCGGCGATCCGCCGCGCCGCCGAGACGATGGCGGTGCTCGACCCCGCGAAAGGCGCTAAGCCCGGGCCGCCCCGGCGCACCAACGCCAAGCTCTATACCGACGACGATCCGCTCGGCCTGATCCCGTTCGCGAGGAAGGTGGCGCTCTGCCAGCAGATCGACGCCGCCGCCCGCGCCCGCGATCCGCGCGTGGCGCAGGTGTCGGTGGCGCTGTCGGGCAGCTGGAGCGTGATCGAC
>DASZEO010000496.1:0-8820 GCA_035940755.1 Allosphingosinicella sp.
GGTCGCCGAAGGCTTCGGAGCGCTCGAGGAAGTCGCCTATGTCGAGCCCGAGGAGCTGTCCTCGATCGAGGGCTTCGACGACGAGCTGGCCGCGGAGCTCCAGAACCGCGCCGCCGAGGCGCTTGAGCGGCGCGAGGCCGCGGCCCGCGAGGAGCGGCGAGCGCTCGGCGTCGACGATGAGCTGGCCGAGATGCCCTACCTCACCGAGCAGATGCTGGTGACGCTCGGCAAGGCCGGCATCAAGACGCTCGACGACCTCGCCGACCTCGCCACCGACGAGCTGATCGCCAAGCGCCGGATCGAGCCGCGCCGGCGCGCCGAGAACATCCGGCCCGAAGACAAAGGCGGCATCCTCGCCGAATACGGGCTCAACGAAGAGCAGGGCAACGAGATCATCATGGCCGCCCGCGCCCACTGGTTCGAGGACGAGGGCGCGACGGCCGGAGACGGGGAGGACGCGGTTGCGGAATCCTCGCAATGAGCGGCTGACGGGCCAGCCGCGAACCCCGGTGCAGGCCGGGGGCCAGACTGGAACCGATGCTGGGGTCCTCCCTGCGCCGGAGCGCAGGGATCGGCACGTCCCCGAACGCAAGTGCATCCTCAGCGGCGAGCATGCCGCACCGGACGATCTCATCCGACTTGCGTTGAGCCCCGACGGCGAAGTGGCGCCGGACGTTCGGGCGAAGGCGCCGGGACGCGGCGCCTGGATCGGAGTCGACCGCCCCACGCTCGAGGCCGCCCACAGGAAGGGCAAGCTGCGCGGAGCGCTGATGCGCGCGTTCAAGACGAACGACGTGGCGGTGCCCGACGATCTCGGCGCCCGCATCGAGGCGGCGCTTCGCCAGGCGGCGCTCGACCGGCTCGGCCTCGAAGCGCGCTCCGGCAACCTGATCAACGGCTCGGAGAAGGTCGAGGTCGCCGCCCGGCGCGGCCAGGTGCACCTGCTCCTCCATGCAGCCGACGCCGCGCCGGAGGGGCGGCGCCGGCTCGACCAGGCGTGGCGGGTCGGCTCCGACGCCGAGGGAAGCGGCCGCACGGGGCTGGTTTTTCCCGAGGGCCGGGCCATATTGTCGTTGGCGCTGGGCCGCGAAAATGTGGTACATGTTGCGCTTGTGGACCGGGCCGCGGCGGCGCGCGTCGCCCGGGCGATCGACCGGTGGCGCGCTTTTATGGGACGTGAGGCTGGTTTAGGGGCCGCTCCGGCGGAAGTGCCAGCTGCGTCCTCGACGGATGCGAATGAAGGACGGGAATGAGCGAGACGACTGAAAAGCCCAAGCTCGGAGCGCGCGCGCCGCTGGGCCTGAAGCGCACGATCGAGACGGGCAAGGTGAAGCAGAGCTTCAGCCACGGGCGGTCCAATACCGTGGTGGTCGAGGTCAAGAAAAGGCGCATCCTCGGTCGTCCCGGCGAAGTCGAGGCGCCCAAGGCAGAGCCGGTGCCGCCGCCCGCGCCGGTCGCGCGCGCGCCCGAGCCTGCGGTCCACCCGCGCCCGGCCGCGCCGGCCGACGACGCCGCTTCGCGCCGCGAGCGCCAGGATCGGCTGCTTCGGGAGGCCGAGGAAGCCCGGCTCGTCACGCTGGAAGAGGCTCGACGCCGCGAGGACAAGCAGGCGCTGCAGGCCACCGAGGAAGAAAAGCGCCGCGCCGAGGAGAACAAGCGGGCCGACGAAGAGACCAGGCGGCAGGCGGAAGAAGTAGCCCGCCGTGCCGCCGAGGGGCCCGCTCCGGCCGAAGCGCCCGCGGCCGCGCCCGCTCCCGCAGCGGACGAGGAGGAGGACCGCCGCCCCGGCCACGCCCGGCCCAAGCACGGCCACGCCGTTCCCAAGCGCCCCGAGCCGGCCCGGCCGGGCCGTGGCCGCGAGGACCATCGCCGCGAGCGCGGCAAGCTCACCGTCACCCGAGCGCTCGACGATGAAGGCGACGCCCGCGCCCGCAGCCTGGCGGCGCTGAGGCGCGCCCGCGAGAAGGAGAAGCGCGCGCACCAGCAGGCGGGCGTCTCCGCCAAGCAGGTGCGCGACGTCGTGGTCCCCGAAGCGATCACCGTCCAGGAGCTCGCCAACCGCATGGCGGAACGCGCCGCCGACCTGGTCAAGGCGCTGTTCAAGATGGGCATGCCGGTCACCGTCAACCAGACGATCGACCAGGACACCGCCGAGCTGCTCGTCACCGAGTTCGGCCACAGCATCAAGCGCGTCAGCGAAGCCGATATCGACATCCAGACCGACGCCGACGCCGATGCGCCGGAGTCGCTCGGGCCGCGGCCGCCGGTGGTCACGATCATGGGCCATGTCGACCACGGCAAGACCAGCCTGCTCGACGCGATCCGCGGCGCCGACGTCGTTTCCGGCGAGGCGGGCGGGATCACCCAGCATATCGGCGCCTACCAGGTGACGCTCGCGGACAAGTCGAAGGTCACCTTCCTCGACACGCCCGGCCACGAAGCGTTCACGGAGATGCGCGCGCGCGGCGCCAATGTCACCGATATCGTCATCCTCGTGGTCGCCGCCGACGACGGCATCCGGCCGCAGACGATCGAGGCCATCAACCACACCAAGGCCGCCGGCGTGCCGATGATCGTCGCGATCAACAAGATCGACCGCCCCGGAGCCAACCCGCAGAAGGTGCGCGAGGAGCTGCTCCAGCACGAGATCATCGTCGAGGACATGGGCGGCGAGGTCCAGGACGTCGAAGTCTCGGCGCTGAAGAAGACCAATCTCGACAAGCTGCTCGACTCGATCCAGCTTCAGGCGGAGCTGCTGGAGCTCAAGGCCAACCCAGACCGTGCGGCCGAAGGCGCGGTGGTCGAGGCCAAGCTCGACAAGGGCCGCGGGCCCCTGGCAACCGTGCTGATCCAGCGCGGAACCCTTCGCGTCGGCGACGTCTTCGTGGCGGGGCCGATCTCCGGCAAGGTCCGCGCGATGATCGACGACAAGGGACGCCAGGTGAAGGAGGCCGGCCCGAGCTTCCCCGTCGAGGTGCTCGGCCTTTCCGGCGTCCCATCGGCCGGGGACGTGCTGACCGTCGTCGAGAATGAGGCGCGAGCGCGCGAGGTGGCCAGCTACCGCCAGGGTCTCCTTGACCGCAAGCGGACCACCAGCGCGCCAGTCAACTTGGAGAACATGTTCGCCACGAAGGCGAGCACGACCATCGAATTTCCGATGGTCGTGAAGGGCGACGTGCAGGGCTCCGTCGAGGCGATCGTCAATGCCCTTAACCGCATTTCCACCGAGGAGATCAGGGTCCGGATCCTGCATTCCGGCGTCGGCGCCATCACCGAGAGCGACGTCGTCCTGGCGAGCGCGAGCTCGGCGCCGATCATCGGTTTCAACGTCCGACCCAATGCCAAGGCGCGCGAGGTCGCGGAGCGCAACAAGGTCGAGTTCCGCTATTACGACGTCATCTATCACCTCACCGACTGGGTGCGCGGCGCGATGGCGGGCGAGCTCGGACCGGAGGTGGTCGAGACGGTGCTCGGCCGCGCCGAGGTCAAGGAGGTCTTCCCCGCGGGCAAGAAGGACAAGGCGGCCGGCCTGCTGGTGCTCGAAGGTGTCATCCGCAAGGGTCTTCACGCCCGGCTCACCCGTGAGGACGTCATCGTCTCAAAGACGACGATCTCCTCACTGCGCCGCTTCAAGGACGACGTCGCGGAGGTCCGCGCCGGCCTGGAGTGCGGCGTGCTGCTCGCCGACACGAACGACATCAAGCCGGGCGACCACCTCGAAGTCTTCGAGGTCGAGGAGCGCGAGCGGACGCTGTAAGGACCGCGCGTGGCGGAAAGCTTTTTCGCGAACAAGCCGGCTCCACCCGCCGCCGAGCTGCTCGGGTGGGAGCTGGTCTCGGAGCATCCGGAGGAAGGGCGCATCGAGATCGCCTTTCATCCCGATGCCCGGATGCTCAATCCCCAGGGAAGCGTCCAGGGCGGCTTCGTCGCCGCCATGCTGGACGACACGATGGGGCCGGCGCTGGTGAGCCTGTCCGGCGGCACGATCATGCCACGTTCCGTCGACCTGACCGTGAGCTTCATCCGCCCCGTCAAGCCCGGCCGGGTGATCGGGCGCGGCCGCGTCGTCAGGGCCGGTCGTTCGATCGCGTTCCTCGAGGGCGAGCTGTTCGATGAAGACGGGCAGCTGCTTGCCCGGGCGACGTCGACCGCAATACCGGTGGAGATCGGCTGATGCGCAGGACCGAAACCCCCGAAGGCCGCTCCGTCCGGCTGCTGCGCGTGGGCGAGCAGGTTCGGCATGCGCTCAGCGAGATCCTGATGCGCGGCGACGTCCATGACGAGACTCTGGCCAGCCACAGCGTCTCGGTGACCGAGGTGCGGATGTCGCCGGACCTCCGGCACGCGTCAGTGTTCGTAAAGCCGCTGCTCGGCGCCGACGAGGCCGAGGTGCTTAATGCGCTCAAGCGCAACGTGCGCTACCTGAAGAGCGAAGTCGCGCGCCGGGTGAACACCAAATATGCGGCCGACCTCAAATTCCTGGCGGACGAAAGCTTCGACGAGGGAAGCCGCATCGATGCGCTGTTGCGCGACCCGAAGGTGGCCGCCGACCTCGCCGGCAGCCCGGGCGGCGATCCGCCGATGCGTGGTGACTGACCTGCTCGACGCGCCGATCGCTGAACGGGCGGCCCGCCATGCCGGATAACATCGTTTTTCAGGTGGCGACCTGGCTGATCCCGCTGGTCTTCGCCATCGTCCTGCATGAGATTTCGCACGGCTGGGTCGCCAACGCGTTCGGTGATCCTACGGCCAAGCGGCTCGGGCGCTTGAGCCCCAATCCGATCCGGCACGTCGATCCTGTCGGCACGATCGGGCTGCCGCTGCTGCTCGCCGTCACGGGCGCGCCGGTGTTCGGCTGGGCCAAACCGGTGCCGGTGGTGGCCAAGCGGATGCGCAATCCGCGCCTGCACATGATGATCGTGGCGCTAGCGGGGCCGGGGATGAACCTCGCCCTCGGGCTGGTCGCCGCTTTCGCGCTGGCGCTGACGCTCGCGATCGGCGGGACCGGGATCGCCTTCCTGTTCCTCATCGCCAATCTCCAGAACTTCCTGGTGATCAACGTCTTCCTGGCGGTGTTCAACATGCTTCCGATCCCGCCTTTCGACGGCAGCCATGTGGTCGAGGGGCTGCTGCCGCGGCCGCTAGCGCGCCGATACAGGCGGTTCGGCCGCTTCGGCTTTCCGCTGCTCATCCTGCTGCTGGTGGTCGTGCCGATGATCGCTCCCGAGGCCGACATCGTCGAACGGATCGTGGTGCCGCCGGTCCGCGCGCTGCTCGATCTGATCGCCGCCGCCGCCGGGCTCGGCTGAGGTCGTGCACGGCTGGCTGATAATCGACAAGCCGGTGGGGCTGGCCTCGACCCAAGCTGTCGCCGCCGTGAAGCGGGCGCTGCGCGAGGGCGGCTATCCGAAGGTGAAGGTGGGCCATGGCGGAACGCTCGATCCGCTCGCGAGCGGGGTGCTGCCGGTCGCACTCGGCGAGGCGACCAAGCTGTGCGGGCGGATGCTGAACGCTGACAAGGACTATGGTTTCACCATCCGCTTCGGCGAAGAGACCGATACGCTGGACGCGGAAGGGTCGGTGATAGCGAGGGGCGAAGCCCGGCCGACGCTGGCCCAGGTGGAGGGGGTGCTCGCGCGCTTCACCGGCGCGATCGACCAGGTGCCGCCGGCTTATTCGGCGCTGAAGGTCGAAGGCCGCCGCGCTTATGCTCGGGTCCGGGCTGGAGAGGCGGTGGCGCTGGAGTCGCGGCGAGTCATTGTAAGGACGCTCTCGATCGAGCATTCCAGCTTGCGCTGGAATGGCGGCAACGGACTGGAAGAGGTGACCCTCGCTGCCACCGTCTCGAAAGGCACCTACATCCGCAGCCTTGCGCGGGACATCGCGCGGGCGCTGGGCACGGTGGGGCAGGTCGCCATGTTGCGCCGGACTCGGGCCGGCCCCTTCACGCTCGACGGGGCGATTTCGCTGGACAAATTGGCGCAACACGCTAAGGCCCGCAGCCTTGAAAACTCCCTCTTGCCGCTGGCGGCAGGGCTGGACGACATCCCGGCTCTTCCCGTCGCACCCGATCAGGCAAGGGCGCTCCGCCAGGGGCGGAAGGCGATCGGGACCGCCGCAAAGCCGGGGCTCTACCTTGCGACCGACGACGACGTTCCGGTTGCGCTCGTGGAGCTTGGCGAAGGGGAACTTCGCGTGGTGCGCGGCTTCAACCTCTGACGTTTGAAAGGATGTACGATGTCGGTCACCGCCGAGCGCAAGCAGGAATTGATCAAGGACAATGCCCGGGCTTCGGGCGACACGGGTTCGCCCGAGGTGCAGGTCGCGATCCTCACCGAGCGGATCACCAACCTCACCGAGCATTTCAAGACCCACGCGAAGGACAACCATTCCCGGCGCGGGCTCCTGATGCTCGTCAACAAGCGCCGTTCGCTGCTCGATTATCTCAAGGGCAAGGACGAGGAGCGCTACAGCGCACTGATCGCGAAGCTCGGTCTTCGCAAGTGACGCAACCGTTCGGCCCGCCTCGGCGGGCCGATTGCGTATTGCGTCATCCCGGCGGAAGCCGGGATCCAGTCCGACCGTGGGGCTGGGCCCCGGCCTTCGCCGGGGAACGACAACGGAAAGCCAGCTAGCAATTCGGCGACGCTGGCACGAGCCAATACCGGCTCGCTCAGGCCCCGGCCGCATCTGGCGGCCGGACGGAAGGAAAAGACATGTTCGATACCAAGAAAGTAGAAATCAACTGGGGCGGCAAGACGCTGACCCTCGAAACCGGCCGCGTCGCCCGTCAGGCCGACGGCGCCGTTCTGGCCACCCTGGGCGACACCGTCGTTCTGTGCGCGGTCACTGCCGCCAAGTCGGTCAAGGAGGGACAGGACTTCTTCCCGCTGACCGTCCACTATCAGGAGAAATTCTCGGCCGCCGGACGCATCCCGGGCGGCTTTTTCAAGCGCGAGCGCGGCGCCACCGAGAAGGAAACGCTGACCAGCCGTCTTATCGACCGGCCGATTCGGCCGCTGTTTCCGGAGGGGTTCTATAACGAGGTTCTCGTTATCGCTCATGTGTTCAGCTATGACGGCGAGAACGAGCCGGACGTGCTGGCGATGATCGCGGCCTCGGCGGCGCTCACGCTCTCCGGCGTTCCCTTCACGGGCCCGATCGCCGGCGCCCGAGTCGGCTACAAGGACGGCGAATACCAGCTCAACCCGAGCATGGACGAAGTACGCGAAGGCGAGCTCGACCTCGTCGTCGCCGGAACCCGCGACGCGGTGCTGATGGTCGAATCCGAAGCCAAGGAGCTCAGCGAAGAGGTCATGCTCGGCGCGGTCATGTTCGCCCACGAGCAGGCCAAGCCGGTGATCGACGCCATCATCCGCCTCGCCGAGCAGGCCGCGAAGGACCCCTGGGAGCTGCCCGAGGACACCACCGCCGGAGCCACGCTCGCCAAGCTTCGCGAGCTCGCCGGAACGGGCCTTGAACAGGCCTACAAGATCGTCGGCAAGGCCGAGCGGGTCGCCGCCCTCGCGGCCGCCAAGACCCCGCTCAAGAGCGCCTATGAAAATGCCGAGCCGGCCGAGAAATTGAAGGCGACCAAGCTCGGCAAGAAGCTCGAGGCCGAGATCGTCCGCACGGCGATCCTCAAGGAAGGCCGCCGCATCGACGGCCGCGACACCAAGACGGTCCGCCCGATCGAGGCGATGGTCGGCTTCCTGCCGCGCGCCCACGGCTCGGCCTTGTTCACCCGCGGCGAGACCCAGGCGATCGTCACCACCACGCTCGGCACCAAGGACAGCGAGCAGATGATCGACGGCCTGACCGGCCTCTCCTACGAGCGCTTCATGCTCCACTACAACTTCCCGCCCTACAGCGTCGGCGAAGTGGGGCGGTTCGGGGCGCCGTCGAGGCGCGAGACCGGCCACGGCAAGCTCGCCTGGCGGGCGATCCACCCGATGCTGCCGAGCCACGAGGAATTCCCCTACACGGTGCGCGTCCTGTCCGACATCACGGAGAGCAACGGCTCCTCCTCGATGGCGACGGTCTGCGGCGCGTCGCTGGCGCTGATGGACGCGGGCGTGCCGCTCAAGCGTCCGGTGGCGGGCATCGCCATGGGCCTGATCCTCGAGGGCGAGGAGTTCGCGGTGATCAGCGACATCCTCGGCGACGAGGACCATCTCGGCGACATGGACTTCAAGGTCGCCGGCACCGAAGCGGGCATCACCGCGCTCCAGATGGACATCAAGATCGCCGGCATCACCGAGGAGATCATGCGCGTCGCTCTGGCCCAGGCCAATGCCGGCCGCGCCCATATTCTGGGCGAGATGGCCAAGGCGCTCGACCATACGCGCGAGGAGCTGAGCGCCCACGCGCCGCGGATCGAGACCATGCAGATCCCCAAGGAGAAGATCCGCGACGTCATCGGCACCGGCGGCAAGATCATCCGCGAGATCGTCGCCACGACCGGTGCCAAGGTCGACATCGACGACGAGGGCGTGATCAAGATCAGCTCGTCCGACCTCACCCAGATCGAGGCGGCGCGCAAATGGATCGCCGGCATCGTCGAGGAGCCCGAGGTCGGCCGGATCTACGAGGGCAAGGTCGTCAACATCGTCGATTTCGGCGCCTTCGTGAACTTCATGGGCGGCCGCGACGGCCTCGTGCACGTCTCGGAGATCCGCAACGAGCGGGTCGAGAGCGTCCGCGACGCGCTCGACGAAGGCCAGGAGGTCAAGGTCAAGGTCCTCGAGATCGACCCGCGCGGCAAGGTCCGCCTGTCGATGCGCGTCGTCGACCAGGAGACCGGCGCCGAGCTCGAGGACA
>DASZEO010000497.1:0-1523 GCA_035940755.1 Allosphingosinicella sp.
GAGGTGATCGCCGTCGACCAGGATCCGCTCGGGGTGCAGGGGCGGCGGGTCCGCGACGACGGCGAGCAGGAGCTGTGGGTCAAGCCGCTCGCCGGCGGGGCCAGGGCGGTGCTGTTCCTCAATCGCGGGACGGCGCCGGCGCAGATCGCGGTGACGTGGGAGGAGCTGGGCTATCCGAGTGCCCTTCGGGCCCGGGTGCGCGACCTGTGGCTGCACCGCGATATTGGCCGCCGCAGCGGCGGCTATTCCGCGACGGTGGCGCCGCACGGCGTGGCGATGCTTCGGATCGCCGGCTGAACGCGGGCTAGCGGATCGGCACCTCGAAGGGGCCGACCGGAAGCGGCACTTCATCGTAGAGGTTGGTGACCGGGCTGTCGGCCCAGGCATAGCGCACGCGCGTGGCCGGGCGGCCGTCGCCGGCGATGCGCATGGCCGAGCCGGCGGCGACGGCGTCGGCGAAGCGGCAGCTTTCCTGAGTCTCGCCGCACAGCTCGAAGGCGAGTGCGCGGGTGCCGCTCCAAGTCCGAAGCGCGCCGGTGACGCCGCGGAACTGCACGACGACCGCATCGCCCTCGCGGCGAGCGCCTGCGACCTCGGGGCCGACGGGGTCGTCGGAGCGGTAAGCGAGGGCGCGAGCGGCGCGAGCGAGGCGGCGGCCGAGCTCCGACTTATTGGCCGGGTGGATGTCGAGCCGCTCGCCCAGGTCCATGGCGATCACCAGCGCGGCGTTGGGATCGCGCTCGACGGCGAGGCGCTGCTGCTCGCGCAGCGCCGCCCAGCCGCTGGCGACCGGCGCCGTCGCGTGGGGGCCGAAATTGGCGAGGCTGACGATGAGGAACGGCAGGCGCGGCGCGCCGAGCTGGCGGCGCCAGGCGGCGGTCATCGCATTGAGGCGGTCGGCATAGCTGCCCGGCTCGCCGACGTCCGATTCGCCTTGGTACCAAGCGGCGCCGGTGAAGCCGAAGTCGCGTAGCGGCGCAATCATGCCGTTATAGATGGCGGTGAGGCCCATCGCCTCGTCCCACGGCGTTCGCGGCGGCGACCCCGGCTGGCCGGGTACGATGGAATATTCCCAGCCCTCGCCGAGCGGCTTCACGCTGCCGTCGACGAGCGTCAGCCGCACGCGCTCCGCCGGCCCCTGCAGCCCGCCGGCGCCGGAGCCGTCGAACACGTTCACCAGCACCTCGTTCTCGCCGGCGTGCAGCACGCCCGACGGCACGGCATAATCGCGCGGCGCCTCCCAGCTGTAGCGGCCGCCCACGGCGACGCCGTTGACGAAGGTCTGGTCGAGTTCGTCGATGACCGTCAGCGACAGCGTCGCGCCCTGCGCCGCTTCCTGCGGCGTGAGCGTGAAGCGCTTGCGCATCCACACCATGCCGTTGAACTCGGCAAAGGCGGGATCGCCCCACGTCTCCCAATAAGCCATGCGCGGGACTCGCGACCAGCGCAGGCGGCGGCTGTCGTGCCACGGCTCGGCGCCGGGCGCATCGCCGCTGACCCCGCGCCACCATTCGGCCCAGCGC
>DASZEO010000498.1:0-3713 GCA_035940755.1 Allosphingosinicella sp.
GAGGAACGCCGTGGCTGAGGAGCGGCGGCGGCGCGGAAGCCTGATCATCATCGGCGGCCACGAGGAGCGCGACCCGAAAGGGAAACGCCGCATCCTGCGCGAAGTGGCGCGGCGGGTCCGCGGCGGCAAGCTCGTCCTCGCGACCGTCGCCAGCCACCAGCCCGAAGGCTATTTCGAGGAATATCAGAAGGCGTTCGAGGATCTCGACATCGGCGAGCTCGTCGAGCTTTACGTCGAGGACCGCGCCGAAGCGGGCGACCGCGAGAAGCTGCGCGTGCTCGACGACGCGGCCGGCATCTTCTTCTCCGGCGGCGACCAGCTGCGCATCACCAGCCAGATCGGCGACAGCGGCATCGAAGCCAAGGTGAGAACCCTGTTCGACCGCGGCGGCCTCGTCGCCGGCACCTCGGCCGGAGCGTCGGTGATGAGCGACACGATGCTCGTGCGCGGCACCAGCTCGGAGACCCACCGGATCGGCAACCTTCACATGTCCCCTGGGCTCGGCCTGATCCGCGACGTGATCATCGACCAGCATTTCGCCGAGCGCGGCCGCTTCGGGCGGCTGATCGGCGCGGTGGCGCACAACCCGCGCATCCTCGGCATCGGCATCGACGAGGATACGGCCGCGATCGTGGAGGGCGACGAGTTCGAAGTGATCGGCAGCGGCGCGATCTATGTCGTCGACGGCTCGCACGTCAGCCACTGCAACCTGGCCGAGGCCGAGCCGGACCGGGTCCTGTCGATGCACGGGGTGACGGTCCACGTGCTCGGCACCGGCGACCGCTTCGATCTCGCAGCCCGCAAGCCCTTCCCCGCCGGCTCCTGACGAGAGCGGCGAAGACAGGCTTGGCGGCGGCCTAAATCTTTGAAAGTATCGGCCAATGCGCCGGCTGATCCTCTTCCTCTCGCTCGCCTTACTGTTCGCGGCGGCCCCGGCCCGCGCCGAGTGGCGCCGCGCCGAAAGCCCGCACTTCGTCGTCTACAGCGAAGAATCGGAGGCCCGGCTGCGCGAGCGTATCCTGCTGCTCGAAGATTATGACCGCCTGCTGCGCATACTGACCACGGTTGAAGGGGACACGGCGCCGACCAAGCTCAACGTCTACATCGTCAGCGGCACGCGCGACATCCAGGTGATCCGCCCCGGCATGGGCCGCTTCGTCGCCGGCTTCTACACCGCAACCCCGTTCGGCATCGCCGCCTTCGTGGATTCGGACGTCGCCGTGGGCGCGCGCCGGAACGACGACAACGAAGTCCTCTTCCACGAATATGCGCATCACTTCATGATGCAGTACGCGCCCAACCCCTACCCCGCCTGGTATATCGAAGGGTTCGCGGAATATTATCAGACGGCGCGCTTTCGCGAGAGCGCGATCGAGTTCGGCAACTATTCGCAGGCCCGGGCTTATATCGTCGATCCGTCGCAATGGCTGCCGATGGAGCGAGTGCTGTTCGGCGACACGAGCGGAATGGACGAGCGCCAGATCGCCTATTTCTACGCCCAGGCCTGGCTCACCGTGCACTATTTCTTCAGCACGCCCGAGCGCCAGCAGGTGCTGCGCCGCTACCTGAACGGCCGCCACGGCGAAAACACGGAAGAGGCGTTCCAGGCGGCGACCGGCTTCACCGCGACCCGCTTCCGGGACGAGCTAAGGCGCTACATCCGCAACGGTCAGATCGCTTATCACCGCATGACGCGAGCGAGCGTGGAGACGCCGCCGCCGGTGACGGTCACTCCCCTTACCGCCTCGGCGAGCGATCTCGTTCTCTATGAAGCGGCGCTGAGGATCGGCGTCGAGGAATCGAACCAGGCCAGGTTCCTCGAGCGGGTGCGCGGGATCGCTCGCCGGCACCCGCAGGATCCCTATGCGCAGCGCGTGCTCGCCCACGCCGAAATCCTGTTCGGTGAGCCCGCGACGGCCCAGCGCCTGCTCGAGCCGCTGCTCGCCGCTGCCCCGAACGACGCCGAGCTCTTGTACCTCAAAGGCATGTACCACCTGACGGCGGCGCAGAAAGGCGAGGATTCCGACAACCAGGCGCGCGAAGCCAGGCGGTGGTTCACCCGTGCCCACCGCGCCGACCCGAACCACTTCCAGACCCTCTATCGCTTCGCCGAGAGCCTCCGCGGGGAGCCTGAATATCGTTCCGAAAATACCCGCAACGTCCTGCTCCTCGCGCACGAGTTGGCGCCGCAGGTGTCGGACATCACGATGAACGCCGCGCTGCTGCTGATGAGCCGCCGTGAATTTGCAGACGCCGAAGCGCTGCTGCTCCCGCTCGCCTACGACCCGCACAACGCCTCGCTGCGCGAAGCGGCCCGCCGGCTGCTGGAGCAGGCGCGAACGCACACGGTGCCGGGGGCGGACGAGCAGGCGCCGGCGACGGAGGGCTGACGGTATTCTACATCCTGACCGCCGGCGGCGTCTTGATCCATATCCCACCGGCCTTGCCGGATAGCCTCGCGGCGGGCTAGGCGCCCGCTCGAAACAATTCGCGAGGACATCGATGGCCCAGCCCCGCCCTCTGCCCTTTGACTGGGCGGATCCCTTCGCGCTCGACGCGCAGCTGTCGGACGAGGAGCGGATGGTCCGCGACACGGCCGAAGGCTATGCCCAGGAGAAGCTTCAGCCGCGGGTGACCGGCGCCTATCTCCACGAAAGCTTCGACCGCGACATCATGGGCGAGATGGGCGCGCTCGGGCTGCTCGGCGCCACGATAGCGCCCGAATATGGCGGCGCCGGGCTCAACTATGTCAGCTACGGCCTGATCGCGCGCGCGGTGGAGCGGGTCGATTCCGGCTACCGTTCGACGATGTCGGTGCAGTCCAGCTTGGTCATGCACCCGATCAACGCCTACGGCACCGAGGAGCAGAGACGCAAATATCTGCCCAGGCTCGCCACCGGCGAATGGGTCGGCTGCTTCGGCCTCACCGAGCCGGATGCCGGCTCCGACCCGGGGTCAATGCGCACGCGGGCGGAGAAGATCGACGGCGGTTACCGTCTCACCGGCACCAAGATGTGGATCACCAACTCCCCGATCGCCGACGTCTTCGTGGTGTGGGCGAAATCCGACGAGCATGAGGGCCGGATCAAGGGCTTCGTGCTCGAAAAGGGGATGGGCGGGCTTTCGGCGCCGAAGATCCGCGAGAAGCTGTCGCTGCGCGCGTCGATCACCGGCGAGATCGTCATGGACGGGGTCGAGGTCCCGGAGGAGAATCTGCTGCCGAACGTCAGCGGCCTCGCCGGGCCGTTCGGCTGCCTCAACCGCGCCCGCTACGGCATCGCCTGGGGGTCGATGGGCGCGGCCGAAGCCTGTTTCGATGCGGCGCGGGGCTATACGCTCGAGCGCAAGCAGTTCGGCCGGCCGCTGGCGGCGACTCAGCTCGTGCAGCTGAAGCTCGCCAACATGGCGACGGAAATCGCGCTCGGGCTTCAGGCCGCGCTCCGGGTCGGGCGGCGGCTCGACGCGGGCGAGCTGATTCCCGAGACGATCAGCCTGATCAAGCGCAACAACGTCGGCAAGGCGCTGGACATCGCGCGGGTCGCCCGCGACATGCACGGCGGCAACGGCATCAGCGCAGAATTCCAGGTGATGCGCCACGCCGCCAATCTCGAGACGGTCAATACCTACGAGGGCACGCACGATGTCCACGCCCTGATCCTTGGGCGCGCGATCACGGGGCTCGCCGCCTTCTGATGGATAAGCCGCTTGCCGGC